>NZ_AFAL01000416.1 GCF_000193225.1 Verminephrobacter aporrectodeae subsp. tuberculatae At4
CGCCGGTGCGCGCCGCATCACGCTGGCGAACCGCACGCTGGCCCGGGCCGAGGCCCTGGTGCAGGCGCACAGCGCGCTCGCTGCGCAACAGAAAACAGAGCTGAAAGCACAGACCCTGCTGCTGCCCGACGCCAGTTTCGACATCGTCATCAACGCCACCGCGAGCAGCCTCGCGGGCGCGGACGCGCCCGTTCCCGCGAGCGTTCTGCGCCCCGGCAGCCTGGCCTACGACATGATGTACGGCCCTGCCGCCCAGGGATTTCTGGACTGGGCAAGCCGCCATGGCGCGACGCCGCGCGACGGCCTGGGCATGCTGGTCGAGCAGGCCGCCGAAGCCTTTCTGCTCTGGCGCGGCGTGCGCCCGCCATCGGCCCGGGTGCTGGCCGAAATGCAGGCGCAGCCGGGATGAGCCCCAAGGCCCCGCAAGCCGCGTTGCGCTGGCTGGCGCTGGTGTTGTGCGCCGGCCTGGCGCTGCAGATTTTCTTTGTGGCGCGCATCGCGGCCATGGCCGTGATCGACCCCGAATCCACCACCTTCCAGCGCTCCGAAGCCTGGACGCAGATGGCCCGCAGCGGCCAGCTGCGCTGGCGCCAGCAGTGGGTGCCCTACGCCGAAATCTCCGAGCACCTCAAGCGCGCGGTGATCGCAGCCGAAGACGACGGCTTCGTGAACCACGAAGGGGTGGACTGGAACGCCATCGAAAAGGCCTGGGAACGCAACGCAAAGGCCCAGGCCCTGGCCGCCAGGGCCCAGAGTCGCGCCCCCGAGCATCCCCCGCACGCCCCCGGAACCCGCGGCGGCTCGACCATCACCCAGCAGTTGGCCAAGAACCTGCTGCTCTCGGGCGAACGCACCTGGTTGCGCAAGGGACAGGAGTACCTGCTGACGCTGCTGCTGGAGAGGCTGCTGACCAAGCAGCGCATCCTGGAAATCTACCTGAACAACGTGGAGTGGGGCGCAGGCGTATTCGGCGCGCAGGCCGCGGCGCAGCACTACTTTCGCAAAAACGCCAACCAGCTCGCCCCCGCCGAGGCCGCCCGCCTGGCCGTGATGCTGCCCGCACCCAGGCGCTTCGAGAAAACGCCGGGGTCGGCGTACCTGACCGGGCGGACACGGACGATTCTGGGCCGGATGGGCCATGCGCAGCTGCCCTGAAAGTCGCCAGAAATTCTCAAGGCGATAATCGCCGTTCTCATGCATCATCTCCCGGATCTCAGCCAAGTCGATCATGTCCGGAAAGATGGGCTGGGCCATGAGCAGTCGGCGGTGGGGCAGACCTCATCGCATGCATGTTTTTTGTCAACAGGGATGTAAGGTTTTCAGTGGAGCAAGATAAATGACGAACAATGCGATCAACACGCCTGATCAAGTACCCATGGGAAAAACAACCAAGGTCAGTTGTGATTACTTGAAGCTCGACCATGGAAATCCCCGCCTGGTGGCGATCAGTGCATGTCCGACGGATGAAAAAATCATTGCCCAACTCTATCGGGGTGAGGAACTGGAAGAACTTCTTCAGTCGATTGCAGCCAATGGTTATATCGATATTGAACCATTGATCGTTTGGCTGGATCCCTCTGATCAGAAATTTACGGTTCTTGAAGGCAATCGCAGGCTTGCAGCTATCCGCCTGTTTCGGGAGCCGGGCCTTGTCCAAGCAATCGCCAAGGATGGCCTGAAGATCAGCGTACCTGCGATCAGCGCAGACAAGATGGAATCGATCTCTGCGGTTTCGGTTTATAGTGTTCCTGACCGGGATGCGGCGCGGTCCTTTATCGGGTTCAAACACATCAATGGTGCAGCAAAATGGGAGTCATACGCGAAAGCCAAATTTGCTGCAGCGTGGTACAGATCCGGAAATACCACATTGGAAGAAATTGCCGGAAAGATCGGCGACAAACATGACACCATCAAGAGAATGGTGTCAGCCATCTACGTTCTGGAACAAGCAGAGCACGGGGGTATTTTCTCGCTATCCGATCGAAAAACCACAAAATTCAACTTCTCACACCTCTACACGGCACTTTCCAGAACGGATTACATGGACTATTTGGGATTGAAGACTGCATGGTCCCGCTACGATCCGCAAGAAAACCCTGTTCCAGCTGACAAACTGGACCGCCTTCGGAAGGTGTTGGTCTGGATATATGGATCCAAAGAGGATGACAAGGATTCGGTCATACAGTCACAAAACCCGGACCTCAAAAACCTGGGTGAAACACTCGCAAGTGCCGAAGGTCAGCATATGCTGCTTGCAGGCCGTCCGTTGGCGGAAGCATATGCAAGCACACGACCTGCCGATGAAGTCTTTTCGTCTGCACTCATTCGCGCCCGGAACATGCTGCGTGATGCGGCTAACAGCTTGCGCGGCTACGACGGGCGTGATCAGTCACTTTTGAATGTCGCGGACGATATTTTTGTAACCGCGAAGATCGTCCGCGATAAAATGAAAGAGGAATTCAATACTGCCATAGGAGGAAGTGAAAGTGGCGGTTGAACTGTACTTTCCGCACGATCAATTCGGTACAAAAAATCCGGATTTCGATTTAGCGGCAGATTATATGGAACTGACGGCTTTTTTTGATGATCAAGCTAGATCTTTCACCAAGGATCTGATCAACGCCTCAGAAATCGGGGCTGAAAGTGATTACAGGAATGTCAATGAAGAAATGATCAATCGAGAAGAGATCGTTTCCGGCGCTGTAAGGCGCATGGAAAAGAGACGTCAAGCGCTTGGCAATTCTTGGCCGTTTGCCTTGGATGAAAATGGCGATATACTGACTTTTACAGGTCAAGACCTTTCCTATGGGCAAACTGCGTATGTTCTTTCATTGGTCTTGTCCCACCTGAAGTCGGTCTCCGAAATTCTGTCCGGTTCCGCTGTCTACCCCACCGATCTGGAGATAAAGGCTCTGCGCAAGTATTTTCAGTATTTCGCGACCGCAGCGCTGGCCGCAGAGGTTCGGGGGCGTGCATGGTCTTTTGGGTATCCACGAATTGACAGAACAAGTTTTCAGAACAAACTGAAGCAGATATGGGATTTCTTTAATGATGGAATAATCCAAACTGCACCTGGTGCATCCAATAACCCAAAGGACGACCAGATCGATATTTTCGCAGCGCGCCTGCATGACGATGGGTTACCGGGATTTCTACTGGCTGCGGCACAGGTGGCTACCGGAAGAAACTGGAAAGAGAAGTCCATTCTAGGCCATCCTCTCGTGTTTCATAAGCGCTGGTTCAGTCAACAGCCTGTCACTAATATGATATGCTATCACATCATTCCGTTTGCTCGACCCGATGACGATTTCCGCGATGACTGCCTTACTCTTGGTAATGTTCTTCATCGCATTCGAGTGCCTCGTCGGGTAGCAGAAGCGGAAGAACTTTACCAAAATGGGTTGGCGATTGAAGCATTTGATCAACTTGCCCTTGCAGTGGATTGGATCAAGGCCTATGCAACACGGAGAGCAGTCGAGGCATGAGGCATCGTTTCCACGCCATCTGTCCTTATTTTGCAATGTTTCCCGAGGCATTCGTGGAAAAACATCTTGCGGCATCGCATTTTGACGGAGTGGTATTCGACCCTTTTTGCGGACGCGGCACGACCGTGTTCCAGGCGCTGTTGGACGGTCGGAAAGCAGCGGGTTGCGACCTGCACCCGGTGGCAGTCTGCATCACCAGTGCCAAATGCAATCCTCCCGACCGGAATAAAGTGCTTGCACGGATCAATGCATTGCAAGCCTTGATGACAAAGAAACCACCGCCCGCTCCAGGCGGCGACATGGCCGAGTTCTTTTCGGTGTGCTTTCACGTAGATACTTATGATGCGTTGCGCTTTCTGAGGAAAAATCTGGACTGGCGCAATAATGGCACAGATGGATTCATTGCCGCACTTTGCCTCGGGGCACTGCATGGCGAATCGCATCGGAGTCCGAATTACTTCAGCAACCGGATGCCGCGAACGATTAGTACAAAGCCTGCTTATTCAGTGCGCTGGTGGCACAAACATGGGTATGTCGCCCCGCAACGTGACGTTTTCGATATTCTGCGCAATATGACCGATTTCAGGTTCAGAACCCCGGCGCCAGATGGTCGAGGCGAAATCGTTGAATCGGATGCTCGGAAAGCAAAAACGGTTTTCCCACATCTTCAAGGCAAAGTGACGGATATCATTACTTCGCCTCCGTACCTCGATACTACGAATTATCAGGAGGACCAATGGTTACGCCTTTGGTTTTTGGGTGAAGATGCAAAGAGTTCATATGCCAGAGGCGACGGGCGGCATTATAACAAGGTGCTTTACTGGCACTTTCTGAAGGAAGCCTGGGAGGGGGTGGCTCCGCTTCTCGCGCCACAGGCAAGAATTGTCGTGCGGATCGGTGGGAGAAAACTCTCGAAGGACGAGATATTCTCCAACTTGCTCGAAAGCCTGACCGGGGCAACCGGCAGGAAGGTGGAGCCCACCGACGATGGAGTGACCTCTGCGGTCAGGAAAACCCAGGCAAACAGCTTCAGAGGTGCAAAAGCCTCGTCAAGCGTCGAACATGACTTTTGTTTCATCGTGAGCTGATCGGGCCGAATGGTGAAAGGGTGGTTATTCACTCACCAGAATTGCCCGGTTGATGCGACGGGGGCGCAGTTGCCCGCAACTCTGGATGCGTTTCAGACCATCCTTCCGGGGCGACGCCCCGGCAGAGTACGGCGCATGCCTGTCGCCCCGGTGGCAGCCCGGGCCTCAGCCCGGAATAAAAGCCCCGTGCAGGCCCAGCGGCAGTGCGTACGCAAGCGTGGCCTGCGCCACCGGTCCGGCAGCCAGGTGATCGGCCGCAAAGCAGGACAGCAGCGTCTTCTGCCTTCCGAAGTCGAACGCCGTGCCCAGCACCCAGCCCGGCCTTGTGCCGTCCGGAATGAAAACGTGCTCTTCCACGATGGCTTGCGCGCCGTAGCTGAAGCGCTGGCTGCGGCCGTTCTCGACATTCGTGCGCGCGACCGCGCCAAAGCCCGGCAGATCGGGCCGGACCTGCGTGGCATGCACCACATGGCGGTGGCGCAGGCCGACGCGGCGCGGATCGATGCGCGGAAACTCGGCTTCCAGCGGCAGCGTTTGCTGCGTGGCCTGGCCGGTACCGAGGTTCAGCGTCGCAATGCTCAGCTGCGGGCGGAGGTTTCTCACAAGGCGTGCGCGCATCACCTCGCGCAGGGTCGTGAACACCGGGTCGGCGTTGTCCGTGCGCGCGTAGTCCAGGTGAATGCGCGTGCCGCGCGGCGTGTCTTCTTCCCAGGCATTGCCGACGTGGAACAGGAAGCCCGCGGGCAACGCGAGCATCTGGCGCTTGTCCCAGTCGCGTTTCTCGACGACCAGTGCGCGCATGCCCAATTCGGGCCGCCAGACATGGGCGTCGAGAAAGCTCGCGCCCGCCTCCCTGCGTTTGCCGTCGTATACCAGGGGCGGCAGCAGGAACACCAGGTGCCGCTCGGTGACGGCGAAGTCGTGGACCATCGGCAGGTCGGCCACCGGAACCACGGCTGCGCGCCGCAGCCTGCCTTCGGGTGCGATCTCGTACAGCGCCAGCAGGCCATGCTGCTGACCGGAGCCGAGCCCGAAGTTCCACACCGTCCCGTCCGGGTCCACCTTGGGATGGGCCGAGAACGGCATTCCCGCGAGGTCGGTGCGCCAGGTCTTGGGACCCAGCGTGTCCAGCGTGCGCGCGTCGATGCGAGTGGCCGATCCGCCCTCCCAGAGCGCCAGCAGTTCGTCGCGCAGCGGCAGCACGCTGGTATTCGCCGCGTTCAGGCTGTCGGGCGACGTCGGCGGCTCGACGCCCGGCAGGATGCTGCCGAAGGCCTCGAACAGGCGACGGCCGGCGCGCAGTTCGGCCACGCGCTTGGGCGTGGCGACGTAGCGGCCCTGGTGCCGCACGTCGGTGCCGTCGATCACGAAGCGGTGCAGCATGCCGTCGCCGTCGAACCAGTGGTGGTAGCGCTCGCCGCCGAGGTCGTGGCCTGCCGGGCCGATGCGCAGCAGCGTGCCGGTCACGGCGTCGGGGAAGCGCCCGCGCACGCTGGCACGGGTCAGCGGCAGGTCGCCCGGGGGCGTCGCGTAGCCGGTTTTCCAGGGCACGGTGCTCGCCTCGAATAGGGCTTGCCAGTCGTCCGTGCTGGCGGCACGCGCCAGCGGCGCCAGCAGGGGCAGGGCGCCGGCCAGCAGGCGCAGGAGTTCGCGTCGTTCCATGTGGGTCTTTCAGTGCAGATGGATCACGGCCTGCAGGTCGGCTGCGTCGACGCGGATGGCTGCGGCGTCGAAGTCGGGCGCGCCGAACTTGCCCTTGGCATCGTTCGAGAAGCCGTAGCGCTCGGTCGGCAGGCCTATGAGGTTGGTGTCGAGCTTGCCGTTGCCGTTCTCGTCTGCGAACACGCGCAGCGCGTAGTGGCCGGGCGCGAGCCCCGGGAACACGAGGCGGGCCTTGCCATCGCGCATCGGCGCGGTTTGCACGGCCATCGGCTTGCCATCCGCGTAGCTCGCTGCATTGTTGTGCAAACTGGCATAGAGCGTGGCTTCGCCGGCCGGGCCATGCGCAATATCCAGGCTCAGGTCGGCGGCAAGGGTGCTGGCTGGTGCGAGGATGGCAATGCGGCACAGGGCGCGCATGGCCGGGCGGGACAGGAGAGAGGAAAGAAGGGGAAGATGCATGGTGATCGCCGGATGGGTGGAGACGGGAGGCCCGACGATCCCGCATGCGGCCAGCGCTGCCAAGCGCCATGCGATGAAATGCCGAATGCGGGCGCGAAATGCATGCTGCGGGCGCCCAAGCGTTCCGCCCTGATGGGAGCCGCCCAAAGCCACACCACATTTGCATCTCTGACGCATTGGCAAGTGGCTTGCGGCGGAGTGACGAAACTACAATGGGCTCCATCGTGACCGCACCGACCCATGCTCTGGCCTCCCCGGGCGCTGCGCGCGCCGCAGACGCCCCGTTCCATCCCCGGACCATCAAGAGTTTCGTGCGCCGCGCGGGCCGAGGCACCGCAGGCCAGGCCCGGGCCGTCGAAGAGCTGGGTCCCCGCTTCGTTCTGCCCTACGCCCCGGCCGCGCTCGACACCGTTGCCGCGTTTGGCCGCAGTGCCCCGCTGGTGCTGGAGATCGGTTTTGGCATGGGCGAGGCCACGGCGCATATCGCCGGCTTGCGCCCGGAAGATGATTTCCTGTGCTGCGAGGTGCATGAGCCCGGCGTGGGCGCGCTCCTCAAGCGCATGCGCGAGCAGCAGCTGACGAACATCCGCATCGTGCAGCACGACGCGGTCGAGGTCATCGGGCACATGCTGCCCGAGGGCTGCCTGGACGGCGTGCACATTTTCTTTCCCGATCCCTGGCACAAGAAGAAGCACCACAAGCGCCGCCTGATACAGCCGCCGCTCGTGGCCCGGCTCGTGGCCCGGATCAGACCCGGCGGCTACCTGCATTGCGCCACCGACTGGCAGTCCTACGCCGAGCAGATGCTGCAGGTGCTCGGCGCCGAGCCCCTGCTGCGCAACACGGCCGCCGGCTTTGCCCCCCGGCCCGACTACCGGCCCCGGACCAAATTCGAGCACCGGGGTCTGCGGCTTGGGCATGGCGTGTGGGATGTGTTGTTCGTGCGCCGCATTTGACACCGTGTGGCATTGACACCGTGCATTGACGCCATGTCATGCCCTCTGCTCCGCGACCATGAAGCCCATTCTCCGGAACTTGGTCGAAATGACCGGCCACCGCGACCATTTGCGCCTGGAGGTGTCGGTGCTGTCCACGCTGCAGCAGCTCAGCGGTGTCGTCGAGGTGCGCGCGCTGGAACTGTTCACCACGGCGGGAACGCCGCACGTGCGCCCGCGCACCTGGGTGGAGCAGGGTCGTCTGGTGTCCACCGACTCCGAGGCCGCCGCCGACCCCCGGCGCGAAGCCCTGGTGCATTACCCGGCCCTGCGCGCCTGCGTGGCAAACCGTGGCACCAGCGCCCTGGCGGCGGTACGCAAGGGCGGCCACACGCTGTGGCTGCCGGTATGGACGCAGGACCAGGTGAACACCTGCCTGGAGATCACGCAGTCGCAGCCGTTCTCGGCGCACAAGCTGAATGTCATCGAGGGCGTTTTTCAGGTCTATCAGAACTACCAGAGTCTGCTCGACTACAGCGAGCGCGACGCGCTCACCGGCCTGTTCAACCGCAAGACCTTTGACGAGCAGTTCTCGCGCCACGCGGTGCCCCGCCTGAGCTGCCGAACGATTGCGCAACCGCTTGCCGCGGACGAGGAGCCGGCCGCCGGTGAACCCGTGCAGCAATGGCTGGCCGTCGTGGACATCGACAACTTCAAGCAGGTGAATGATCACTTTGGCCACCTGTATGGCGACGAGGTGCTGATCCTGATCGCGAACATCCTGCGCAGCGCGTTCCGCAGCCACGACCGCATCTTCCGCTTTGGCGGCGAAGAGTTCGTGGTGCTGCTGCGCTCGACCACGCTGAACACGGCGCACAAGGTGTTCAACCGGTTGCGCACGAGCGTGCAGGAGTATCCGTTCCCGCAGGTTGGCCGGGTCACCGTGAGCCTGGGCTTCGTGGGCACCGTCAAGGGCTCGCCGGTGGAAATCCTGGGCCAGGCCGACCAGGCCCTCTACCACGCCAAGAAGCACGGCCGCAACCGGGTCTGCTTCTACGACGACCTCGTGGCCAGCGGCGAACTCGCGGCCAAGGTGGCGAACGACGACGTCGAGCTGTTCTGAGCGCAGCCGGCGAGCACCGCCGCGCGCTGCGCGTCAGAGTTGCTGCGCGACCCACCCCGCCACGGACGCCAGCGCCGCGGGCAGCTTGGCGGCATCGGTGCCACCGGCCATGGCCAGGTCGGGTTTGCCACCGCCCTTGCCACCGACCTGCCGGGCCACGAAATTCACCAGTTCGCCGGCCTGTATGCGGTCCAGGCTGTCCGCGGTGACGCCCGCGGCCAGTTGCACCCTGTTGCCGTCCACGGCGGCGAGCACGATGGCGGCGCTTTGGAGTTTGTTCCTGAGCTGGTCCAGGGTGTCGCGCAGGGTCTTGGCGTCGGCACCGGGCAGCGCCGCGGCCAGCACCTTGATTCCCTGCACGTCCACGGCCCGGGTCAGCAGCTCGTCGCCCTGGCTCGACGCGAGCCGGCCCTTGAGCGTGGCGACTTCCTTTTCCAGCGCGCGCGCGTTCTCCAGCGCCTGGCCGATGCGGCTGTTGAGTTCGGCCAGCGGCGCCTTCAGGGTGCTCGCGGCTTGGTGCGCGGTGTCTTCGAGCTGCTGCAGGTAGGCCAGCGCGTTGGCGCCGGTCACGGCCTCGATGCGGCGCACGCCCGCGGCCACGCCGCCTTCGGCGAGCACCTTGAACAGGCCGATGTCGCCGGTGCGCTGCACGTGCGTGCCGCCGCACAGTTCGCGGCTGTTGCCGATGTCGAGAACGCGCACGCTGTCGCCGTATTTTTCGCCGAAGAGCATCACGGCGCCGGTCTTCTGCGCCGACTCGATGTCCATCACGCGGACCTGCGTGGGCTGGTTGGCCAGGATTTCCGCGTTCACCAGGCGCTCGATTTCGCGCAGCTCGGCGCTGCTCACGGCTGCGTTGTGCGCGAAGTCGAAGCGCATGCGCTCGGCGTTCACCAAGCTGCCCTTTTGCTGCACATGGCTGCCGAGCACCTCGCGCAGCGCCTTGTGCATGAGGTGCGTCGCCGAGTGGTTGCGCGCGGTGGCGGCGCGCATGGCGTCGTTCACCTGGGCCTGCACGGTGTCGCCCACGTTCAGCGTGCCCGCTTCGAGCGTTCCGTGGTGGCCGTAGACATCGGCCCGGATCTTGAGCGTGTTGCCCACGGCAAAGCGCGCCGCTGCGCTGCTGATCAGGCCCGCGTCACCGACCTGACCGCCGCTTTCGGCGTAGAACGGGGTGCCGTCGAGCACCAGCACGCCATCCTGGCCCGCGCCCAGCGCTGCGCTGCTGCCTCCGTCCACATAGATGGCGAGGATTCTTGCGCTCTGCGCCAAGTGCTCGTAGCCATTGAAATGGTTTGCTGCGCCGCTGTATTCGAGCGCCCGCTCCTGCTTGAATTTGCCGGTGGCGCGGGCCTGGGTTTTTTGCCTTTCCATGGCCCGTTCAAAGCCGGCCGCGTCAACCTCGACGCCGCGCTCGCGGCACACGTCGGCGGACAGGTCGAGGGGAAAGCCGTAGGTGTCGTGCAGCTTGAACGCCAGGTCGCCGGGCAGCAGCCGGGCGCCGCCCGCGAGCGCCGCGTCCAGGATTTCCATGCCGTTCGCCAGGGTCTCGAAGAAGCGCTCTTCCTCGGCCTTGAGCACCGCGGTGATGCGCTGCTGCTGCGCGCGCAGCGCGGGGTAGGCGTCACCCATCAGGCGCACCAGGTCGGCCACGAGCCGGTGCAGGAAGGGCGTTTTGCGGCCCAGCTTGTAGCCGTGGCGGATCGCGCGGCGCAGGATGCGGCGCTGCACGTAGCCGCGGCCCTCGTTTCCCGGGAGCACGCCGTCGCTCACCAGGAAGGCGCTGGCGCGGATGTGGTCGGCGATCACGCGCAGGCTCTTGTGGCCCAGGTCCTTCTCGCCCGTCTCGCGCGCCGCGGCCGCGATGAGCGCCTGAAACAGGTCGATCTCGTAGTTGCTGTGCACCTGCTGCATGATGGCCGCGAGGCGCTCCAGACCCATTCCGGTGTCCACGCAGGGTGCGGGCAGCGCAGTGACCGAGCCGTCCTCGGCCATGTCGAACTGCATGAACACGTTGTTCCAGATCTCGATGAAGCGGTCGCCGTCTCCCCGGGGCTTCCCGGGGGCCGCCCGGGACCCCGGGGCCATGGTCGTAGAAGATTTCCGAGCAGGGCCCGCAGGGGCCGGTGTCGGCCATCATCCAGAAGTTGTCCGACTTGTAGCGTCCGCCCTTGTTGTCGCCGATGCGGATCACGCGCTCGGGCGGCAGGCCGATTTCCCGGGTCCAGATGGCGTAGGCCTCGTCGTCCTCGTGGTACACCGTGGCCAGCAGGCGCTCGGCGGGCAGTTTGTAGACCTCGGTCAGCAGTTCCCAGGCCCAGCGCAGCGACTCGCGCTTGAAGTAGTCGCCAAAGCTCCAGTTGCCGAGCATTTCAAAAAAGGTGTGGTGGCGCGCGGTGTAACCCACGTTCTCCAGGTCGTTGTGCTTGCCGCCGGCGCGCAGGCAGGCCTGCACGGACACCGCCCGCTTGTAGGGGCGCCGGTCGTTGCCCAGAAACACGTCCTTGAACTGCACCATGCCCGAGTTGGTGAACATCAGCGTCGGGTCGTTGCCCGGAACCAGCGGGCTCGAGGCCACCACGGTGTGGCCCTTGGCGACGAAGAAGTCCAGAAAGCTCTTGCGGATGTCCGCAACCGAAATCGAAGGCGTGGCGTTTGTCATGGGCAGGAGGGGCCGGGGGTCTGCGCTGCGGCCCGGTTCGGTTGCGCAAAGCCTTGGATTCTATCGGGGCGGACCCTGCGCGCGGGAACGCGAGTCCCCGAAGACGCGCAGCAGATCAGGGCGATTGGGAAGTCTGTGGGCCATTGCGCGGCCCCAAGAAAAAAGGACCTGGCCCCTTGGGGGAGCCAGGTCCTTCGGTTCTGGTGCGGCTGGCAGGAATCGAACCCACGACCCCTTGGTTCGTAGCCAAGTACTCTATCCAGCTGAGCTACAGCCGCGAAGCCGCGAATTCTAGCATGCTTTCCCGCCCTGGAAAGTCTGCGCAACGAATGGATCAGCGTGCGTGGCGCTTGCGGGCGTCATGCGCCGGCCTGGCGCCGCCCACTGTCTTGGCAAAACCGGGCTTGCGCGGTGCAAAGTTGCCGCGCGGTGCGCCCGCGTCGCCGTGGGGCGCGAAACTGCCGCGCCCGGGGGGGCCGCCAAGGCCCGGCTTGCGCTCATGGCCGTGTTGCGGAGCAGATCCATGGGCGTGGCGGTCGGCAAAATGGCCCCGGTCCGGTCCCCCGAACTTGCGCTCGCGGCGATCCCGCTCCGGGCCGCCACTACCACCCGGGCGACCGCGGCCGGCAAAGTCCCTTCCCCGGGGGGCTGCCTGGGGGCTGCGCTGCGCGGGTTCCATTCCGGGAATCACTTCGGCCTTGAATTGTTGGCGGCTGTACGACTCGATATCGTAGATCTTGCGGCGATCGCGGAACTCGGCAAAGGTGACGGCCAGACCATCGCGGCCGGCACGGCCGGTGCGGCCAATGCGGTGGGTGTAGTCCTCCGCCTTCATGGGCAGGCCGAAGTTGAACACGTGGGTGATCGTGGGCACGTCGATACCGCGCGCGGCCACGTCGGTCGCCACCAGAATCTGCACCTGCCCGGCACGCAGCGCCGTCAGGCGGCGGTTGCGCAGGCTCTGGCCCAGCGCGCCGTGCAGCGCCACGGCCGAGAAGCCTGCCTGCTGCAAATCGTTGGCCAGCGCGTCGCACTCCACCTGGGTGCTGGCGAACACGATGGCTTGGTTGATCGTGGTATCGCGCAGCCAGTGGTCGAGCAACTTGCGCTTGTGCTGGGCGTTGTCGGCCCAGTACAGCATTTGCTGGATGTTGGCGTGCTTTTCCTGTGGGGAATCGATGGTCAGCTTCTGCACGGACGAGCCGCCGTCGTGCATCACGCGCAGCGCCAGCTGCTGGATGCGCGGCGCGAATGTGGCGCTGAACATCATGGTCTGCTTGCGCTCGCTGGTGAGTTGGTTCAGTTCGGCCAGATCGTCCGAGAAACCCAGGTCGAGCATGCGGTCGGCTTCGTCGACGACCAGGAATTGCACTTGATCGAGCTTGATCCGCATCGAGCGCTGCAGGTCCAGCAGACGCCCCGGGGTTGCCACCACGAGGTTGGCGTTCTGCAGCCTGGCGATCTGCATCTGGTAGGGCATTCCGCCCACCACATTCGCCACGCGCAGGCCGCGGCAATGCTTGACGAGGTCGATGGCGTCGTGCGCAACCTGCTGGGCCAGTTCGCGGGTCGGGCACAGGATCAGGGCACCGGGCGTGGCGGCCTTGAGGTTGCGTGCGCTGCCGGGGTCCCGGCGCTTGGCGCGCTTGGGAGCAGGCGTGTCGCAGGCAGCGGTTTCCGCCTGCGCTTGTTGCTGGATCAGCGTGTGCAAAACGGGCAGCAGAAAGGCCGCGGTCTTGCCACTGCCCGTCTGGCTGGAGACCATCAGGTCGATGAACTGCCCGGAGTCGGCGCCTGCGCCCATCGCCAGGGGAATGGCCTTGCACTGCACGGCGGTGGGCCGGGTGTAGCCCAGGTCGGCAACGGCCTGCACCAGTTCGGGCGCCAGGCCCAGTTCCACAAAGCCATTGGGCTCGGCGGGTACCGCGTGGGCTGCGGATGGAGCCGCGTCGGCGGTGGCGGGGGGCTGCACGCAGGGATCGGCAGCAAAGGCGGGCTGCGCAGGCGCGAACTCGCCCTGCAGCAAGGAGCTATCAGTCATGATTTTTCTCTTTCGAGGCCCCTGCAGGCTGCGCCTGCGATGGGGGCTTCGTTGATGGTTAAAAAACATCAACCATCAAACGAGACCTGCATACGCGCTCCGAGGCGCTTGAGCGGGTGGGCGTCTTTTTGCTGGTCCTGCACTGTCGCAGACAGTCGGCTGGCAAGCCCGGGTGTGTGAGGGGAGATGCACAATCCGCGCGGCAAGGGGGTTGAGGTTCCCCCGTGGTTTCCGCGCAGACGGGGATTCTCGCATGAATGGGGGTTTTCCCGCAAGGTCCGTTACACGGGCCGCCCTGCGGGTCAGAGCGCCAGCAAATGCGCGCGGTAGTGCGCCAGTTCGTCGATGGACTCGTGCACGTCGGCCAGCGCGGTGTGCCTGCGGGTCTTCTTGAAGCTGGTATACGCCTGGGGCTTCCAGCGCTTGGCCAGTTCCTTCAAGGTGCTGACGTCAACGTTGCGGTAGTGAAAAAAGCGTTCGAGATCGGGCATGTAGCGCACCAGAAAGCGCCGGTCCTGGCCGATGCTGTTGCCGCACATGGGCGCCGCGCCCTTGGGCACGTACCGGCTCAGGAAGGCGATGATCTGCCGCTCGGCTTCCTCCTCCGTGACGGTCGATGCCTTCACCTTGTCGATCAAGCCACTGCGGCCGTGGGTACCCTGGTTCCATGCGTCCATCCTGTCGAGCAGTGCGTCCGGCTGGTGGATGGCGAACACCGGCCCTTCGATGCGGGGCTCCAGGCCGGGGCCGGTGACGACGACGGCAATCTCCAGCAAACGGTCCGTCTCGGGCTCCAGACCGGTCATTTCGCAGTCCAGCCAGACCAGGTTCTGCGCGGATTGGGCCAGTGCGGGAGGGTTTGGGCTGTTGGCTTGCGACATGGCGCGCATTCTCGCCGATGGCCTAAACTCGCCGCATATGCCGCCCCCGCCCCCGGAAGACTTTTCCCCCGCCACGCTGCTGACGCTGGTCTTTGCCGCCGCGCTGGTGCTCGGTCTGGCGCTCAAATTCTGGCTGGCAACGCGCCAGGTGCGGCATGTGGCGCGCCACCGCGCCGCGGTTCCCGCCCCGTTTGCCAAGCGCATGGCGCTGGCTGCGCACCAGAAGGCAGCGGACTACACCCTTGCCAAGGTGCGCCTGGGAATGCTGGACATGGTGGTGGGCAGCGCCGTGCTGCTGGGCTGGACCTTGCTGGGCGGCCTGGACGCGCTGAACCAGGCCCTGCGCGCCACGCTGGGCGGCGGAATGCAGCAGCAACTGGCGTTGCTCGTGGCCTTTGCTGCGATCGGCGGCCTCATCGACCTGCCGTTGTCGCTGTACCAGACCTTCGTGGTCGAAGAGCGCTTTGGTTTCAACAAGATGACGCTGCGCCTGTGGCTCGCGGACGCGCTCAAGGGCCTGCTGCTCGCCGCGCTCATCGGCCTGCCCGTCGCGGCGCTGATCCTGTGGCTCATGGGCGCTGCGGGCCGGCTGTGGTGGCTCTGGGCCTGGGGTTTGTGGATGGGTTTGAACCTGTTGCTGATGTGGCTCTACCCGACCTTCATCGCCCCGCTGTTCAATACCTTCCAGCGCCTCGAAGACGCAGCGCTCGAGGCCCGCGTGAGCGCGCTGATGCAGCGCTGCGGTTTTTCGGTCAAGGGCCTGTTCGTGATGGATGGCAGCCGCCGCAGCGCCCATGCGAACGCCTACTTCACGGGCTTGGGCGCCGCCAAGCGCGTGGTGTTCTACGACACGCTGCTGCGCCAGTTGGCGCCGGGCGAGGTGGAGGCGGTGCTGGCGCATGAACTCGGGCACTTCCGGCACCGCCACGTCATCCGGCGCAGCGCGACCCTGTTCGCGCTGAGCCTGGCGGGCTTTGCGCTCCTGGGCTGGCTGTCCACCCGGGCGTGGTTTTACGCGGGCCTGGGCGTGCAGCCGAATGTCCCGCTGGACCCGGCGCTGGCCGCAGCGCCGAACGACGCACTGGCCCTGCTGCTGTTCGTGCTCGCGGCGCCGGTGTTCGTGTTCTTCGTCGCGCCGCTGTTCTCGCAGCAGTCGCGCCGCCATGAATTCCAGGCCGACGCGTACGCCGTGGCGCAGGCCAGCGGCGCCGACCTGGCCTCGGCGCTGCTCAGGCTCTACGAAGACAACGCCTCCACGCTGACCCCGGACCCGGTGTACGCGAAGTTCTACTACTCGCATCCGCCCGCCGCCGAAAGGCTGGCGCGCATGCCTGCCCCGGCCCATCCATGACCAGCATGCTGAAGAAAAAAGACCGGGCGGCGCACGCGCGCCGTGCGCTGACGGCGGCCGAAGTCGTCGCCCACTTGGCCCGGCTCGAGGGCTGGGGCCTGAGCGGCGATGGAGAGCGTGTGGCCATCGAGAAGAGCTACCACTTCGCCAACTACTACGAAACCATCTCGTTCGTGAACGCCCTGGCCTTCATTGCCAACGCGCAGGACCACCACCCCGACCTGGCGGTGCACTACAACCGCTGCGTGGTCCGCCTGAACACGCACGACGTGAAAGGCATCTCCTCGACCGATTTCGAGTGCGCCGCCCGGTTCGACGCCCTCGTTGCGTGAACGCATGGCCGCACACCATGGCTGAGCGCAGCGCCCTCATGGAAGGCACCGTGGTGGCCAGCCATGGGCGCCACTGCATGGTGGAAACCCCCGACGGCGAGCGCCGCATCTGCCACCCGCGCGGCAAGAAAAGCCAGGCCGTCGTCGGCGACCACGTGCTGTGGTTGCCTTCCCCGCCCGGCCAGGGTGAGGAAGGCAGCATCGAGAAAGTCCTGCAGCGCAACAACCTCTTCTACCGGCAGGACGAGGTGCGCACCAAATCGTTTGCGGCCAATCTCGACCAGGTGCTGATCCTGATTGCCGCCGAACCGGTGTTTTCAGAAAGCCAGCTCGCCCGCGCCCTGATCGCCGCGGAAGCCGAGGGCATCGCGCCGCTGATTGCGCTCAACAAGAGCGATCTGGTCGAACCCTTCGCCCGTGCGTGGGAGCGGCTCGTGCCTTACCGCCGCATGGGCTGCGGCAAGCGCTACGGCGTGCTGCCGCTTTCGCTGGAGTGCCCCAGCGACCTGGACCGCGCCCTGCTGCTCGAGCACCTGCAGGGCAAGACCACGCTGGTGCTGGGCCCCTCCGGATCGGGCAAGAGCACCTTGATCAATCTGCTGGTTCCGGGCGCCGCAGCGCCCACCGGCGAAATATCCCAGGCGCTGAATTCCGGCCGGCACACCACCACCAGCACCCACTGGTACTGGATGGACGCATTGCGCACCAGCGCGCTCATCGACTCGCCGGGTTTCCAGGAGTTTGGCCTGCAGCACATCGCACCCATGCAGTTGGCGGCCTGCATGCCCGACATCGCCGAGCACGCCGGCGGCTGCAAGTTCTACAACTGCACGCACCTGCACGAGCCCGGTTGCGGCGTGCTGGACGCCGTCAAGAAGCCGACTGGCGAAGGGGAAGAAATAAGCGCCAGTCGCTACAAGATTTATAGTGACCTGTTCGATGAACTGAGCCATGCGCGCTACTGACCCTCTGCCCAGTGGGCGCGATCGGGTTGCAACGCGCCAGGCCGCGGATGCTGCGCAAGGGGAGCGTGGACTGCCCGCTTGAACACACAGCCTGCGCGGCCCTGGGTTCAGGCGGTGGCTGAAGAACCCGTGTGCACCCTGCGGCGTCAAGAACGAACGCCGGGCTACCGCGCCCCCGACAAGAACCCAGGTGATCCATGACATGACCTACGACCCACAACGCGCTCTGGAGTTGCTGCGGATCGGCTCGGGCCGCGCCGACGCCAGCTTCCGCGAAGGCCAGGAAGATGCGATTCGCCGCATCGTCGATGGACGTGCTCGCCTGCTGGTCGTTCAAAAGACGGGCTGGGGCAAGAGCTTCGTCTACTTCATCGCGACGAAACTGCTGCGCGACGGTGGCAATGGCCCTGCGCTGCTGATTTCGCCACTGCTGGCGCTGATGCGCAACCAGATCGCCGCAGCACAGCGCATGGGCGTTCGCGCTGCCGCGATCCACTCCGGCAACAAGGACGACTGGCCCCAAGTCGAGGCCAAGCTGGCCCGTGGCGAGATCGACATCCTTCTGATTTCCCCCGAACGCCTGGCGAACGAGCACTTTCGCACGCAGGTGCTTGCCGGCATCGCCGCGCAGATTTCGCTGCTGGTCATCGACGAGGCGCATTGCATCTCCGACTGGGGCCATGACTTCCGCCCCCACTATCGGTTGCTGGAACGCATGGTGAAAACGCTGCCGCCCAACCTGCGACTCCTCGCCACCACAGCGACGGCGAACCAGCGCGTGATGGATGACCTGGTCGCCGTGCTCGGTCCCAACCTGGACGTCTCGCGCGGCGACCTGAATCGGACGTCCCTTTTCCTGCAAACCATCCGCCTGCGCAGCCAGGCAGAGCGCCTTGCCTGGCTGGCAGAGCAACTCGCCACGCTGCAAGGCCACGGCATCATTTACACGCTGACGGTGCGCGACGCCAACCAGGTCGCCGGCTGGCTCAAGAACCGGGGCTTCCACGTCGAGGCCTACACGGGCGAAACGGGCGCGCGCCGGGAAGCGCTGGAGCAGGCTCTTCTCAGCAACGGGGTCAAGGCGCTGGTCGCAACGACGGCCTTGGGCATGGGCTACGACAAGCCCGATCTGGCCTTCGTCATCCATTACCAAATGCCAGGCTCCGTCGTCGCGTACTACCAGCAGGTCGGCCGGGCCGGGCGCGCGCTGGACTCTGCCTACGGTGTGCTGCTCAGCGGGCAGGAAGAGTCGGACATCACCGATTGGTTCATCCGCAGCGCCTTCCCGACCCGCCAGGAGGTCGCCGACGTCTTGGGTGCACTGGAGGAGGAAGAAAACGGCCTGTCCGTCCTCGAACTGCTCGGGCGCGTGAATCTGAGCCGGGGGCGCGTCGACAAGACGATCGCGCTGCTCTCCCTCGAAGCGCCTGCGCCCATTGCCAAACAGGGCCGCAAGTGGCAGCTCACGGCAGCCCCACTGAGCGAGGGGTTCTGGGAACGCGCCAAACGACTCACGGACTTGCGGCGCGAAGAACACCGGCAGATGCAGGATTACGTCAGCCTGCCCTTTGGGGAGCACATGGGCTTCCTGATGGGCGCACTCGACGGTGATCGACGTGTTGTCACGCAGCCTGCGCTTGCCCCGCTGCCAACCACGGTGGATGCGACCTTGGTTCGGGACGCCATCGCGTTTCTGCGGCGTACCAGCCTGCCCATCGAACCCCGCAAGAGGTGGCCGGTTGGGGGAATGCCCCGGTACGGCGTCAAGGGACGCATTGCTGCAGACCACCAGGCGCAGCCCGGAAGGGCCCTGTGCGTATGGGGAGACGCCGGTTGGGGCGGCCTGATCCGGCAAGGCAAGTACGACGACGGCCAATTTTCCGATGACCTGGTGGGGGCGTGCGTGGAAATGGTGCGCGCATGGAAGCCCCAGCCTGAACCGACCTGGGTGACCTGCGTTCCATCGCTGCGCCATCCCGATCTGGTCCCGCATTTTGCGCGGCGCCTGGCGGCGGCTCTGGGTCTGCCATTGCATAGGATCATTGCGAAAACTGACGCCAGACCCGAACAGAAAACGATGGCAAACAGTACGCAACAGGCGCGCAATATCGACGGCTCGCTCGCACTCAACGGCGAGCCGGTGCCCGATGGGCCGGTGCTCCTGGTGGACGACATGGTGGACTCCCGTTGGACGCTGACCGTGGCCGCATGGCTGCTGCGCGAGGGCGCAAGCGGTGTCGTCTGGCCCGTGGCACTCGCGCAAACGGGCCCAACGGAGCCAGACGAATGACCCCCACCCTGTCCCCCAACGCCCGGGCGATCCTGCTGCTGACGGCGCCGTTGATCGCTGGACGGGGCGCTTCGTCATCGGAACTCCTCTCGCCCGGTGAATACAAGCGCCTTGCCCGCCACCTGCGGGAGATGCAGCGCCAGCCTGCAGACCTCGTGTCGCCAGATGCGGCCGACCTTCTGCGCGCCTGCCAGCCCGTGATTGACGAAGCCCGGCTGCAGCGCTTGCTCGGGCGTGGCTTCCTGCTGAGCCAAGCCATCGAGCGCTGGCAAGCGCGCGCCATCTGGGTGGTCAGCCGTGCTGACGCCGAGTACCCCCGCCGCTTGAAGGCGCGCCTGCGCGAAGACGCCCCGGCAGTGATCTACGGTTGCGGCGACATGGGTTTGCTGGAGTCGGGGGGCCTCGCCGTCGTGGGGTCCCGCGACGTGGACGATGCGTTGATCGACTACGCGATGGCTGTTGGCCGGTTGGCGGCCCGGGCCGGACGAACGCTCGTGTCGGGTGGCGCCAAGGGCACCGACCAGGCAGCGATGCACGCTGCGCTCGAGGCGGGCGGCAAGGTCAGTGGCGTCCTCGCGGACAGCCTGGAAAAGACGAGCATGAACCGCGTGCAGCGCAACCTGCTGCTCGATGGCCAACTGGTGCTGATTTCGCCCTACGACCCGAGCGCCGGGTTCAACGTCGGCAACGCCATGCAGCGCAACAAGCTGATCCATGCGTTGGCCGATGCGTCCCTGGTCGTCAGTTCCGATCTCGGCAAGGGCGGAACCTGGGCCGGTGCCATCGAGCAACTCGACAAGCTCAAATTCGTCCCCGTGTACGTGCGCTCCACGGGCGAGTCGTCTGCCGGTCTCGACGCCCTGCGCGGCAAGGGGGCGATCCTCTGGCCGAATCCGCAAGACGCGGACGCGTTGGAAAGGGTGTTCGGTGTCGCTGCGCCCGTTGCATCAGGCCTTGCACTGCTTTCCGGAGACCGGCCCTCGGAAGCCGCGCCAATAGCCGCGCTAATACTGCCAGAGGTTGCGCAGCCACCACCGGCGGCACAAGCACCGGGCGAGTCCGTTGCGCTGGCACCAGAACCCAGGCCATCGGTGGCAAAGACGGCATCAACACCTGCAGACACGTTGTTTGCGACGGTCCGGGAAGTGATCCCGCCGCTTCTGCAGGCCCCGATGAAGGACGCCGAGGTCGCCGCTGCGCTGAGCGTGTCCACCGCGCAGGCCAAGGCATGGCTACAGCGCCTCGTCGGCGAGGGCGTGATCGAGAAGCGCAAGAAGCCAGCGGGCTACGTCGTCAAGCAGTCCAGCCTGTTCGAGTGATCCATGTGGTCCTGCTGGTGGGCGCGAGCCGTGGAGGCAAGACCCATCTGCTGCGCGCGCTGGGCTCGGACTACACGACCACCGGCTCCGGCTCCAGCCGAATGCCGAAGCGTTCGTATACGCTGGACTGTATGGCCTTGGCGAGGGTCATGACCTCGCCGCCTGTCACGCTGTCGCCGCAGCGTCCCCGGTTTACCAGCACCAGGGCCTGCTTCTCGTAGACGCCCGCTTTGCCGATCGATTTGCCTCTCCAGCCGCAGGCGTCGATCAGCCAGCCGGCTGCCAGCTTGACGTTGCCGTCGGGCATGGGGTAGTGCACGATCCCGGGGTCGCGCGCGATGATGTCCGCGCACTGGTCGGGCGATACCGTGGGGTTTTTGAAGAAGCTGCCGGCGTTGCCGAGCACCGCCGGGTCGGGCAGCTTGGCGCGGCGGATGGCGCAGACCCAGTCGAAGATCTGCTGGGCGCCGGGGTGCTCGACCCCGGTCTCGGCGCGGCGCCGCTCCAGGTCCAGATAGCCCAGTTCGGGCTTCCAGGGCCTGGGCAGCCGCAGGCGCACATGGGTGATCGCGGCCCGGCCCGCGAGCCCCATGCCGCGCGGCAGGCCCCCTGTGGTCCGGGCGTTCGGGGGGGCGGCGTGCCGGAAGACCGAATCCCGGTAGCCAAAGCCGCATTGCGCCGCGTCCAGCGTGAAAGTCCGGCCCGTGGCGAGGTCAACGGCGTCCAGCGATTCGAAGCGCTCCTGCAGTTCCACGCCGTAGGCGCCAAGGTTCTGCACCGGTGCGGCGCCCACGGTGCCCGGGATCAGCGCCAGGTTCTCCAGCCCCGCAAAGCCCTGCGCCAATGTCCAGGTGACACAGCCGTGCCAGGTCTCGCCGGCGCCGGCCTGCACGATCCAGGCCCTGGGGGTTTCTTCCAGCAGGCGCAGGCCCTTGATCTCCATTTTCAGCACCACCGGCTTTACGTCGCCGGTGAGGATGACGTTGCTGCCACCGCCGAGCACGAATTTCGGCGCGGCTGCCAGTTCGGGGTCGGCCAGCATGGCCTGCACGTCGGCCACGCCGTGCACCCGCACCACGGTCTGCGCGCGCGCGGCGATGCCAAAGCTGTTCCAGGGCTGCAAAGAGACGTTTTTCTCGACTAACATCGGCCCGATTCTCGCACCGGGTTCTTGGGTCCCTCCAGGTTTCCTGTCTGCCCCCTGCGAGTTGTTCCCGTCCCTGCGATCGAGATTCACCATGCCCTCTTTTGACACTGTTTGCGAAGCCAACCTGGTCGAGGTAAAGAATGCCGTCGAGAACACCGCCAAGGAAATTGCCACCCGTTTCGACTTCAAGGGCACTTCGGCGAGCATAGAGATCCGGGAGCGGGAGATCACGCTGATCGGCGACGCCGACTTCCAACTCACCCAGATCGAGGACGTGTTGCGCAACAAGCTCACCAAGCGTGGCGTGGACGTGCGCTTTCTGGACCTGGGCGATGTCCAGAAGGTGGGCGGCGACAAGGTGAAACGCGTCGTCAAGGTGCGCAACGGCATCGAGAGCGAGTTGGCCAAAAAAATCCAGAAGCTGCTCAAGGAGAGCAAGCTCAAAGTCCAGGGCGCGATCCAGGAAGAAAAACTGCGCGTGAGCGGCGCCAAGCGCGACGATCTGCAGGCCGCCATGGCGCTGATCCGCAAGGATGTGGCCGACGTGCCGCTGTCGTTCGATAATTTTCGTGATTGAAATATCCCCCCATGACAAAACTCCGGCGCCTGCTGCCGGCTGCCCTGGCAGCTTGGTGCGCGCTCTGGCTGCTGCCGGCGCAGGCGCAGGCGCAGTCGGTCGCCCTCGCGGGCCTGCTCGGCAGCAAGGTCCTGCTGGTGGTGGACGCGAACCCGCCGCGTGCCATGGGCGTGGGGGACGAATACCTGGGGGTGAAGGTGATTGCCGTCACCCGGGAGGGAGCGATCGTCGAAACCAATGGCACGCGGAGCACCTTGCAGTTCGGCGAAGTGCCGGTGAGCGTCGGCAAGCGCGGCGGCAGCGGCAAGCGCATCACGCTCGTGGCCGATGGCCGCGGGCATTTCATGAACAGTGGAAGCATCAATGGGCAGGCGATGCAATTCATGGTGGATACCGGGGCAACCACCGTCTCCATCGGACGCCCGGACGCGGACCGCATGGGTCTGAAATACCAAGGCGGCCAGTCCATGCGGGTGAGCACCGCGAATGGCGTGGGGCAGGGCTGGCGCATGCGGCTCGATTCGGTGCGCATCGGTGATGTCGAGGTGTTCGGCATCGATGCCATCATCACCGCAGAACCCATGCCCTATGTGTTGCTGGGAAACAGCTTTCTGAACGAGTTTCACATGTCCCGCATCAACGAGCTGATGGTGCTGGAAAAACGCAACTGAGGTCCGCAATGTCCGCAATGCCCGCCCGTCCCGGTTCTCCTCCAAGCCCGTCCCCGCAGGACGAGTACGAGGACCTGCTGAGCCTGTGGTCCGACCTGGAGTCGGCGCTGTCGGTGCTGCTCGCGCAGCCGCTGCGGGTGCAGGACTTCCCGTTGAAGCTGCGGCAGTTCGACGCTTGGCTGCAGGACCTGGTCGAGCACGACATCGACGCCGCGCTATACCTGATGTTCCAGTTGGCGTCCACGTCCACCGTCGGCTACAGCGCCTCGCACGCGCTGGTCTGCGGCACCCTGTGCCACATCATGGCGCCGAGCTGCAGATTTCCCCCGGCGAGCGCGACAGCCTGGTGTACGCCGCGCTCACCATGAACATCGGCATGACCGACCTGCAGAACGAGCTGGCGCAGCAGCGCGAGCGCCCGAGTACGGCGCAGCGGGAGGCGATCGAGGGCCATCCGGACGCGAGCCGGGCGCTGCTCGAACGGCTGCACATCAGCGACGCGCTGTGGCTGAACGTCGTGGGACAGCACCACGCCAGTGTCGCCGACCGGGTGGCGCTGGCCCGGCAGAAACCCGAAGACCGCCTGACCCGCATCCTGGGGACCATCGACCGCTACGCGGCCATGATCAGCCCGCGCAAGTCGCGCCCCGGGCGCAGCGTCACCGACTCGGTGCGCGCCATCGCGGGGCAGGATGTCGATCCGCGCGACGAGGTGAGCCATACCCTGGTGCACTCCATCGGGCTCTGCCCTCCGGGGACCTTCGTCAAGCTGGACAACGGCGATACGGCGATCGTTCTGCGCCGCAGCGATACGACCAACCACCCGCTGGTCGCCAGCCTGCTGGACAGCAGCGGGACCCACTATGGCGAGCCCAGCCTGTACCAGACCGAGGACGGGAAACCGCGCATCCAGTCCGCGCTGGCACGCTCCGCCGTGGACCTGGAACTCGACCACCGCACCATGGTGCGCCTGGGCCTGTACGCGGCCCGCAACAGCGCCGGGCTGCGCGGGCTGATCACGGTGCCCGGCTCGCTCTGGCGGCGCGGCCGGTTTGACGCGCCGCGGCCCTAACCGGAGCGGTGCTCCCCCGGTTCCGGCTTTCTGCTGCCCAGCCGGGATTCCCGGCCTTCGATCATCCGCCGGATGTTTGGCGCGTGGCGCCAAGCGAGCAGCAGGGCCATGGCCCCGATGGCAGCGGCGATCGGCTCCTGAGCCTGCCACACCACGCCATCGACCAGCAGGTAGTACACCGGGGCAAACGCCGCGGCAACGAGCGAGGCCAGCGACGAGTAACGAAAGAAGACCGCGATCACGATCCATGTGGCGGCGCTGGCCAGGCCGAGCCAGACGTTGATTCCCAAAAGCACGCCCAGCGCGGTGGCCACGCCCTTGCCGCCCTCGAAACGGAAGAACACGGGCCACAGATGTCCCAGGAACGCCGCGATGGCGACCAGGGCTACCGTGCCGTCGTGCAGACCATGCGGGGCGCCAAACCACAGCACCAGGGCCACGGGCAGCCAGCCTTTCACGGTGTCGAACAGCAGCGTCACGATGGCCGCGGCCCGGCTGCCGGAACGCAGCACGTTCGTCGCGCCGGGGTTCTTGCTGCCATAGGTGCGCGGATCGCTCAGGCCCATGGCGCGCGTCACGATGACGGCGAACGACAGCGAGCCCAGCAGGTACGCGGCCACGGCGGCAAGAAGGGGATACAAGACGGTCAAGACAACTCCTCGGGGTGCGTGCAGCGACCTATTTTGCCAGCGTGCAAGGCCCGGGCCAGAGGCAGCCAAAGGCAAAGATCTGTCTGGTGCGTGATTGACTGGCCCGGCCATTGTGGGCAGCATCCGACCCCTTGTGCGGTCCTGTCGTGGAGTCAAGCTGTGAGCATGAACCGAGAGCAATTGATCCAGAGCGTGCAGTGTTATTTCGACGACGGCCGCTTTGCCGCGGACCTGCGCCGGCGCGTGGCCTGGCGCACCGAAAGCGACACCGGGCAGAGCCTGCCCGCGCTGCGCGGCTATCTGTGCGACGAGATCGTCCCCTGGCTGCAACCCCTGGGGTTCGACTGCGAGGTGCTGGACAACCCCGAACCCCCGGGCGGTCCCCTGCTGCTGGCGCGGCGCGTGGAAGACCCGGGCCTGCCCACCCTGCTGAGCTACGGGCATGGCGACGTGGTCAGCGGGCAGGACAGCGCCTGGCGCGCGGGACTGTCCCCCTGGGAACTGACGATCGAAGGCGAGCGCTGGTACGGCCGCGGCACGGCGGACAACAAGGGCCAGCACAGCATCAGCCTCGCGGCCCTGGCGCACACGCTGGCGGCGCGCCAGGGCCGTCTGGGCTACAACGTCACGCTGCTCATGGAAATGGGCGAGGAAGCCGGCTCCCCCGGCTTGGCCGCGTTCTGCACGCAGCACCGCGCTGCGCTGCGCGCCGATCTCCTGGTGGCCTGCGACGGCCCGCGCGTGCACGCCGAGCGTCCCACGCTCTTTCTGGGCGCGCGCGGCGTCATGAATTTCTCGCTCACCGTGCGCTGCCGCGACAAGGCCTACCACTCGGGCAACTGGGGCGGCGTGCTGGCCAACCCCGCGACCGTGCTGGTGCACGCGCTGAGCACGCTGGTCGATGCCAAGGGGCGCATCCTGGTGCAGTGCCTGCTGCCCCCTGCCATGCCGGAGAAGCTGCGCACGGCGTTGCAGGACATCGCCATCGGCACCGGCGCCGACGACCCGGTGCTCACGCCCGGCTGGGGCGAGCCGGGGCTCACAGCGGCGCAGCGGCTGGTGGGTTGGAATACGCTGGAACTGCTGGCACTGGGCGCGGGCTCGGCGCAGCGCCCGGTGAACGCCATTGCGCCGCACGCCGTGGCGCACTGCCAGTTGCGCTTCGTGGTCGGTACCGACTGGCGCAACGCGCTGGCCGGCCTGCGCCAGCACCTGGACGCGCAGGGCTTCGGCGATGTCGCGATCACCCCGGCAATGGCCTATGGCGCCACACGGCTCGACCTGAACAACCCCTGGGTGGACTGGACCCTGGCCTCGATCCGGCGCAGCACGGGCCAGGTGCCCACGCTGCTGCCGAATCTCGCGGGCTCGCTGCCCAACGAGGTCTTTGCCGACATTCTGGGTCTGCCCACGCTGTGGCTGCCGCACTCGTATCCGGCCTGCGCCCAGCATGCTCCGAACGAGCACCTGCTGGCTCCGGTGGCCCGCGAGGGGCTGGCGATGATGGCGGGCCTGTTCTGGGACTTGGGCGAAGCGCCGGGCACACCCTGGGAGGAAGGCCGCCTGGACGGTGCCCGCGCGTCCGGGATGGCGCTGCCCTCCTGACGCAGCACCCGCTGCGCATCACTCCACCGTCACGCTCTTGGCCAGGTTTCTGGGCTTGTCCACGTCGGTCCCGCGCGCGCAGGCGGTGTGATACGCGAGCAATTGCAGCGGCACCACATGCAGCAGCGGGCTCAGGGCGCCGTAGTGCTCGGGCATGCGGATCACGTGGATGCCTTCGCTGCGCTCGATGCGCGTGTCGGCGTCGGCCAGCACGTAGAGCACGCCGGCGCGCGCGCGCACCTCCTGCATATTGCTCTTGAGCTTTTCCAGGAGCGTGTCGTTGGGCGCCACCGTCACCACGGGCATGGCGCTCGTGACCAGCGCCAGAGGGCCGTGCTTGAGTTCGCCCGCAGGGTAGGCCTCGGCGTGGATGTAGCTGATTTCCTTGAGCTTGAGCGCCCCTTCGAGGGCAATCGGGTAGTGCAGACCGCGGCCCAGGAAGAGCGCGTTCTCCATGCGCGCAAAGTCCTCGGCCCAGGCGATGAGCTGGGGCTCGAGCGCGAGCACGGCCTGCAGGGCCACGGGCAGGTGGCGCATGGCCCGAAGGTGCGCGGCCTCTTGCGCGCCGCTGAGCCGGCCCTTGGACTGCGCCAACGCCAGGGTCAGCAAGAAAAGGCCCGCCAGCTGCGTGCTGAAGGCCTTGGTGCTGGCCACGCCGATCTCGACCCCGGCGCGGGTGACGTAGGCCAGCTGGCATTCGCGCACCATGGCGCTGCTGGCCGCGTTGCAGATGCTCAGCGTGTGCTGCATGCCCAGGCCTTGCGCGTGGCGCAGGGCCGCGAGCGTGTCCGCCGTTTCGCCCGACTGGCTGATGGCGACGACGAGCGTGCGCGGGTTGGGCACGCTGGCGCGGTAGCGGTACTCGCTGGCGACCTCCACCTGGGTCGGAATGCGCGCGATTTCCTCCAACCAGTGCTTCGCGGTGCAGCCGCTGTAGTAGCTGCTGCCGCAGGCCAGGATGAGCACGCTGTCGATCTCCTGGAACACGCGCCAGGCGGCGACGCCGGGCCGGCCTGCGCCGTCGAATAGCTCGGGAACGATTCCCGCCACGCCTTCGAGCGTGTCGGCAAGCGCGCGCGGCTGCTCGAAGATCTCCTTTTGCATGTAGTGGCGGTACGCGCCGAGTTCGGCCGCGCCGCTGTGCGCTGGCAGCGTGCGCACCGGGCGCCGGTCGGGCGGGAGGGGCTCGGAGCCGCCGTCCGGCCTGCGACCCACGATCCAGTAGCGGCCCAGTTGCAGGTCTGCCAGATCGCCTTCTTCCAGGTACACGATCTGCTCGGTGACGCCCGCCAGGGCCAGGGCGTCGCTGGCCAGAAAATGCTCGGAGCCGTCCCGCCCCACGCCCAGGACCAGCGGCGAGCCGGCACGCGCGCCGACCACGCGCCGGGGTTCGTCGCGGTGCAGCACGGCGATGGCGTAAGCGCCGCGCAACTGGGTCACGGCGGCCTGCACGGCTTCGAACAGGTCGCCGCCGTAGTGGCTGTCGATCAGGTGCGCGATGACCTCGGTGTCGGTCTGGCTGGCAAACGCATAGCCGCGGGCCTGCAGGGCCGCGCGCAGTTCTTCGTGGTTTTCGATGATGCCGTTGTGCACCAGGGCCACGCGGCCCGCGGCTGCGGCGTCGCGGCCCGCGCCATGGCTGAAGTGGGGGTGCGCGTTGTGCACCGCAGGCGCACCGTGCGTGGCCCAGCGCGTGTGGGCGATTCCGGTGGCGCCCTGTATGTGCCCGGCCTGCACCTGGTCCAGCAATTCGGCCACGCGCGCCGTGCTGCGCGCGCGCTGCAGGCCGGCCGGCTGCGTCGCGTCCAGGCTGCCGGCGTGCACGGCGACGCCGCAGGAGTCATAGCCCCGGTACTCCAGCCGTTGCAGGCCCTGGACGAGGATGGGAACGATGTTGCGCGTGGAGACCGCGCCGACGATGCCGCACATGCTGTTTTGCCCCGGGTTGAAAACGAGGGTCCGATGGTAGGCGTCGAACAAGGAAATATTTGATTGATATTTTCCTTTTTTGAATTTGAATTTCGTTATTGAAGCAATGTGAAATCCAAGTTCATGAAAATACAGAAATCGAAATCCATCAGCCTAGACCGGATCGACCTGCAACTGCTCGATCTGCTGCAAACCGACGCGGCGCAGAGCCAGCAGTCGCTGGCGCAGCAGGTGCACGTGTCGCCGCCCACCTGCCTGCGCCGCGTCCAGCGCCTGCAGGCGGCGGGACTGATCGAGCGCCAGGTGGCCATCCTTGAGCCCGAGCGGCTTGCGGCCATCCAGGGCCACGGCCTGGCGTGCATCGTCGAGGTCTCGCTCGAGCGCCAGGGCGCCGAGTCGCTGGACGCCTTTGAAGCCCGCGCCGTGGCCGACGCCGCGGTGCAGCAGTGCTGGCGCGTGTCGCCGGGTCCGGACTTTGTTCTCGTGCTCCACGTGCGTGACATGCCCGGCTATCTGTCGCTGGCGCAGCGGCTGTTCACGGGCGATGCGAACGTGCGCAACGTCAGGGCCTTCTTCGCGACGCGCCGGGCAAAATTCTCGACCAGGGTGCCGTTGCTGCACGCATGAGCGGTGCCGGCGCCCGACTCAGGGTAATGGCGTCACCCCGGGCAGTCCGCAGGCATGGATGGCCTTGCGCAGGGTGGCGATGGCCTCGTGGCGCGGGAAGCTGCGGCGCCAGACCAGCACCACGCGGCGCATCGGCGGGGTGCCGCCATCTTGCTCACGGATGGGCAGGTAGCGCACGGGGGACTCGGCGCCCTGGCTGCGGGGCAGGGCGCCGGGCAGCGCGGCGCACGGCACCGACAGGCGCGGCACCAGCGTCACCCCCATGCCGGCGGCGACCATGTGCTTGATGGTCTCCAGCGACGAGCCTTCAAACGACTTGCGGATGCCTTCGGCATTGCTGGAGAACCGCGCGAACTCGGGACAGACCGCGAGCACATGGTCACGAAAGCAATGGCCCGCGCCGAGCAGCAGCATGGTCTCGCTCTTGAGTTCGGCGGCGCTCACGGACTGCCTGCGCGCAAACGCATGCGTGGCCGGAACGGCCGCCAGGAAGGGCTCGTCGTACAGCGGCGCAATGGCCAGGCCCGCGTCGGGGAAGGGCTGGGCCAGGATGGCGCAGTCGATCTCGCCGGTGCGCAGCATCTCCAGCAGCTTGCTGGTGTAGTTCTCCTGCAGCATGAGCGGCATTTGCGGGGTGCGCGCAATCGACTCGCGCACCAGGTCGGGCAGCAGGTAGGGGCCGATGGTGTAGATCACGCCCAGCGTGAGCGGCCCGGCCAGCGGGTCCTTGCCGCGCTTGGCGATTTCCTTGATCGCTGCGGCCTGCTCCAGCACGCTCTGCGCCTGGCGCACGATCTCTTCGCCCAGCGGCGTCACCGAGACCTCGCCCGCGCTGCGTTCAAAGAGCTTCACGTCGAGCTCCGCCTCAAGCTTCTTGACGGCCACCGACAGCGTGGGTTGCGACACGCAGCAAGCGTCGGCGGCATGGCCGAAATGCTTTTCCCGGGCCACGGCGACGATGTACTTGAGTTCGGTGAGGGTCATGCACGACTCCTTGTGTCTTCGGGATGGACTTTCCAAGTGACTACAGCGGCGCCAAGCACATCGATCGGTTGGGGACGCAGGCAGTGTATCGGGGCGCCATGGTGGGGGATTGCTCCTGCATCCGGTTTGTCCGCGGGTCAGCGCAGCCGGTCCTGCTCCGCCCGCAGGCGCTCGAAGACGCGCCAGAACGCCGCGTCCTGCGTGGTCGCAAAGTTGATGCGCATCAGCGGGCCCGGCTTGCGCTCGGCGTGGAACAGCGCGCCGGGCGCGAGCAAGTAGCCCTCGTCGAGCATGCGCTGCGACAGCGCGTCGGTGTCCACCCCCGTGTCCACCCAGCCAAACAGCCCTGCGGGCTCGGCCGCGAAGCGGCAACCCGCCGCCAGCGCCAGTTTCACGCTGCGTGCACGCGCCGCATCGAGCCGCGTGCGGATGCGCTCGGCATGGCGGCGCAGCTGCCCCTGCTCCATGCACAGCGCCAGCGCCTTCTCCAGCAGGGCGGGCGTGGTCAGGGTGGTCAGCAGCTTGGTATCGAGCAGCGGTTCGAGCAGCGCGGGCGGCGCGGCCAGGAAGCCGACGCGCCAGTTGGGCGCGAGGATCTTGGCAAAGCCGCTCACGTAGATCGTGCGCTGCAAGCCGTCGAGCGCCGCCAGGCGGATCGCATGCTCGGGGGCGATGTGGCTGTAGCTGTCGTCCTCGACCACATGAAAGCCGTGCGCGTCGGCCAGCTGCAGCACGCGGTGCGCGCTGCCGGGCGCCAGGCAATGGCCCGTGGGGTTGTGCAGCACGCTCACGCTCACGTAGAGCTTGGGCCGGTGCACCTCGCAGTACCGGGCCATGACCGCCAGATCGGGGCCGTCCGCGCGGCGCGGCACGGGCAGGATGCGCATGCCCAAGGCGGCCAGGCGCGCAAACTCCACGGCCCAGCCGGGCTCCTCGACCATGACCGGGTCGCCGGGCCGCAGCAGGGTGCGGCTCACGATGTCGAGCGCGTGGGTGGCGCCGACGGTGGTGATGATGTGCTCGGGCGTGGTGTGCACACCGAACGCGTCCAGCCGCTTGGCCAGTTGGCGGCGCAGGCCGGCGTCCCCCAGGGGCTCGCCGTACTGCAAGGAAAAATCCTGCAACGCGCGCGCATTCGCCACCTTGCGCACCGCGGCGGGCATGAACGCGGACTCCAGCCATTGCGACGGAAACACGCCCATCCCGGGCTGGGGCTGGTCGTTGATCTTGTGGAACATCCCGCGGATCAGCGCCGTGGCATTCACGGGCGCGACGCCCCGGGCACCGCGCCCCACGGCGTCTGTCGCCAGGCGCTGGCCCGCCGGCGCCGGG
>NZ_AFAL01000415.1 GCF_000193225.1 Verminephrobacter aporrectodeae subsp. tuberculatae At4
CGAAAGCCTGGGCGGCGCGCTGCGCCTCGAAGCCGCCATTGCCAGCGGTGCCCGGCTGACGGTGCGCCTGCCCGCGGGCGCGGTGCAGGAGCCATGAGCCAGGCCGCGATCCGGGTGATGCTGGTCGACGACCACGCGCTCGTGCGCATGGGTTTTCGCATGCTGCTGGCCGACGCGCAGATCGACGTGGTCACCGAGGCCGACACCGGCGAACAGGCCTGCCAGGATTACCCGCGGGTGCAGCCCGACGTGGTGGTGCTGGACCTGTCGATGCCCGGCATGGGCGGTCTGGAGGCGTTGCGCCGCCTGCTCGCGCACGACCCGAGGGCACGCGTGCTGGCGCTCTCGGCGCACGAGGACACGGTCCACCCGCGCCGCGTGCTGCGCGCCGGCGCCCTGGGCTACCTGGCCAAGCGCAGCGCGCCCGAGGCGCTGATCGCCGCGGTGAAAGCGGTGGCGCGCGGCGAACGCTACATCGACGCCGGTATCGCGCAGGCGCTCGCGGCAGCGCAGATCGAGGGCGACGCGAACCCGGCCGAACTGCTCAGCGAGCGCGAGTTCTCGGTCTTCATCCAACTCGCGCGCGGCATGAGCGTGGCGCAGATCGCCGCCACGCTGAACCTCTCGATCAGCACGGTGGGCTCGCATCTGTACCGCGTGAAGCAAAAGCTCGGAGCGACAAATCAGGCCGAACTGACTTGGATTGCCCTGCGCTGGGGGCTGATCCAGGTGTAGTGCGCGGCCCTGCAGAAATGCAATCGATGCATCCGCGGGGGCAGGACACCACGGGTTGGCACGCGCCGCCGGGTTTTACGTCAGATGGCTGGCGGCCATGTCTTTGTCACCGTGTCCCTGGGCCAGGGCGCGTTCGAAGCGCTGCAGGCCGGCGATGGCGACGTCGGCCTTGATTCCAGTTTGGCGCGCGGCTTCAGCAATGAGCCGGCTGTCCTTCACGGCGTTGTCCACGCTGAAACTGGGCATGTAGTTGTTGGACAGCATGGCCGCCCCCTTGAGCTGAAAGTACGCGCAGTCCATCGGCCCGCCGCTGACCACGTCCATGACGTGCGCCGGATCCACACCCAGCCCCTTGGCCAGCGCCAAGCTTTCGGCCAAGCCATGGGTCAGTGCGAAGGCCCAATGGTTCAGCGCCAGTTTCAGGCGGCTGCTCTGCCCGGCATGCTCGGATACCCACAGCGTGCGCTTGCCGATGGCGTCGAACAACGGCTGCACCGCCGCGCGCTGCGCGAGCGGACCAGAGGCCAGAATCACCAACTGGGCCAGTTCAGCCGGTTGGCGAGTACCTTGCACCGGCGCATCGTAGTACACCAGCTGCTGCCGGGCAGCAAGGCCAGCCAACTGCTCAGCCGCGACCATCCCGACGGTGCTCAATTGCAGCCAAATGGCGTCCGGCGCAAAGTGACCGCTGCCTGCGGCCATGACAGAGGCGACGCCATCTCCATCTTTCAGCACGGTCACGATGTGGCTGGCTTGGCTGACCGCTTCGGCCACGCTCGTGCATACCTGCAGATTCTGTCCGGCAATCGCCTGTGCCTTGGCAGGGGTACGGTTCCACACTTTGACCTTGAAGCCCTTGGCAGAGAGGTTGCGCGCCACTGGCGCACCAATGAAGCCGGTACCCAGTACGGCGATAACGGTCTGATTGCTCATGTCGTTCTCCTTGGAAGTTGGAATGATGATTCCAGGAGTCGTACGATACCACCGGATGGGGGTCAAACCCAGAGCGCGTTCGAAGCGCTGCAGGCCGGCGATGGCGACAGGTGCGGCCGGCGGCCGGCCGAGCCAATCGGGCATCTGAAGATCGCTATTTAGATGGCTTTTCCATAGCCTTTGTCCGCAAGTCCATCGCATCGCTTTGCTCCCATGGAAAATCCAAGTTAATTCCAAACCGCAAAGCTTGATCGCGCGGACGCAGGCAAACGCCAAACCAAGTCTGAGCGTGCTCGGTGTACTTTCTGGCGTAACAATGATTCTGTAATCTGGGGCGAGCAATTTCGATCAGATCATCGTTGCAGTGGATGGTGAGACCAGTTCTTCCTCGATCAGTACCGTGTGTGGAGTGGTTCTTCCCATCGGCTATGGCTCGCTCAGTAATCAGATCGATGATAGCGCTGATGTCATTGACTGTATCTTCGCTAAGCGTCAGCAGCATAAATCCGAGATCAACGATGGCGGGGTCAGATCTTGCCTCGATGGCTTTGAGCATACGTCCCAAGGTAGTCGCGGGAAACCACGTCAGGATGCCATCCGGTGTATCCTTTCCGGGAATACCTTCGCGCCGAACAAGCATTGCCTTGTCGAGGTCAGCGGAAATATCATCATGGAGGTTGAGCATGATGTACTCGTCATCCAACCACAGATTCTGCTTGAGGTGATGCGACAGGACAGTCAGTTCGTCCGATGCTAGAATTTTGTCTGGGTAGCCGGTCCGGCGATCAACGTAGCTCAGCAGGTGGAGCGGTGAGCTAAGCATTTCGGTCATCGCGTCGAGCGTGAAAACATTCATGACGAAGGGTGGAGAAATTTTCGCCGTCGGCGTGTACTTCAAGAATTGAAGCACTTGGAAGCTAAGCGCTGGATAGTGATCAGAAATCAGGCACAGGATGTATATGCGCTTGAGATCTCTTGGTAACGACACGATATTACCGGAAGCATCCTTGAACAAGCATTTTCCATCCTCCATAAGCTGTGCGCAATGGTATGCCTGATCGCTCGAGTCCTGGATACTTTTTTTGAAATCGTCACGAATCTTCAAGTCATTTCCACTCCGAGCTTCAAGTGTCAGGCGCTTTGATTTCGCTTGTAATATGAGCGCACGATTTCCGAACAACACCAGAACATCAATCTCACCGAGTTTGGTGCCCTTCGATTCGAAGATGTCGATGTTGGACAGTACATTTTTCTCCCCAAAGACCTGCGATAAGCGTTTGGCAGCGAACTGTTCGGTAAACAAACCTCGATTTCGCATTGCGGTACTGACATAGTTCTTATCATCAATCATCCAGTAGAACGGCGCTTCGTACAGTGCCTCGGCCAAGCTGCATATGTGGAAGAGAAGGTATTTTCCGTCGGGTGTAAAAATAAGTGGGTGGGCATTGGAAATATTGAAGTCGAGTAGTGCCTTGAATTGCTCATTGCGCGCGCTCTGTGGTACCGCAAAAGCCACCAAAATTCGCTCCACAATTGCTAGATCCATGTGTGCGTAGTCTGCGATTTCTTGCGCTGTGAATGTATTTCCGGGTAGAAACATCCCAGCATTTTCGAGAGCTTTTCGCAATGCTTGAAGCATCGGGCCTGATTTCTCATCTCGCAGTCGAGAAATTGCATAGACAACGTTGCGAGCAGCTTGAATGGAGAATCCCTTGTTCTCGACTAGCCACTGATCATCACGTCCATATTTGGCTGTTGAAAAGTCACGATACTGGAAGCCATAGGCGGATTCAGCACCGTAAAAGATAGGCTCTCGCAGAACAGCACCGCTGGTGAAGGGGTTGAAATCCTTGTCTGCAAGCTTCTTTGGATCAAGGCCATCCGAGATAGATGCAGACATCGCATCATGAATCTGTACGAGCAGGGAATCGGTCGTTTCGACATATTCTTCTAAAATCTGCGGTGTGGGTATGTTGTAGTCGATGTCGTGCTTGATCATCAATCCAATGAGGACTGATATCTCTGTTCGGATGAGTTGTTTCCCAGAGTAGAGGTGCTGCATGTCCTCCGTCTTCATCTCTCCGGAGTACGAAATCATGGTGTCGCGCAAGCAAAGATAGGAAATTGCATGCACGTAACCGGGCGAAATGCAGATGCTTGCCAGTTTATCAAAGAGTTCTTGCACGGTTCTCATTGGTAAAACAACTTTTTCCATCATTGCAGATATCCATTTCTGTTAGATAAAATAAGATAATCGGAGAAATGGGATTTTATTCTTTCCGATTCGTGTTGAAACCGACTGCTGGCGGGTAGGTCGCCTTCAGCCTGTTCGTAAATCCACCCTGAGCACGGGAGTGGCTGATGGGTGTTGTGAGGTTGATGCATTGTTCACCAGCGTATTCACGATCCCGAAATCGGTGGTCACATTCGCCAAAATACGCACTACACATGGCAAGCAGCCCGGTGACCACAGGTGTTGCATTTGCGTCCGCGGCTCTTTCGGGGCATGGTCCGCAACTCAATCAGGTCGAGATAGCGGCCCATCAGTCCCTCACAGTAGGCGTCGTCTCGCAGGTCCACCCGGATCGCATGGCGTTTGCCAGTCTTCCGGTTGTTGATGGCGACATAGCCGAACGGCGCGGTGTGCATGCCGTTCCTGCGCAGCAACCAGCCCTGGAGGGAGAGTTGGGCGATATCGGTATCGAAGACCCGATGATCGTCCCGATTCTTGTTCTCAAGAGGGACATGCAACCCCGAGGGAAGCCGGCACACTTGGTCGGGTCGGCCGACAAGGCTATCGCCCGTACAGGGGTAGTTGGCCAGCAGATTTTTCTCGACGAGTACGATCTTTCCAGCCTTCAGTTCGTCAGGCAGCCAGTTCTGGGTGAAGCCGCGCCAGACCATGAAGATCCACGCGGCCAACGGGATGGCCATGCTGAAAAGAATGAAACTGGTCAGACTGGTCATTGATGCATTCCCAGCCAGCGTAGCAGCCGATCAAGCACCACGCGCACGGTGCCGGCCACGAACTGGCTGCAGGAGAGGATCGGCAGCAACCGGGGGGATATGGCGTAGTAGGCGCGCACGAGCGCCCGGCCGTGCCTGTTGGGCGTCAGCACGCGGTCCCGCCAATCGCGCAGGAAGTCCGTTTCGGGTGCATCAGAGCCGTAGATGGCGGTGGCGATGAAGCAGCGGCGATCTATCGCCACGCGTGTGTGCCCCTCTGCCTGGAAGCGCAGATGCTCGAAGGTGCCCGCAGCAGCCTTGGCGTGCACCTGCGGCGGTTGTGCTTCTCCGCGCTTGGCGTCGAAGACGGCTTTCTGCTCACAGTAGACCGTCGCCACAATGTCGGTCACGGTGTGGTGCTTCCGCTTGGTCTGCCCCTGCATGTCCAGTCCAGTCCGATTTGCTCAAGCAGATTTAAAAATAATGTCCAAATCATGAGCTTCAAAGTTTTTCCGGGAATTTTCCATATCCTCCGGAAGCAGCGCGCGCACTGAGATTGCCGGAAAGAACAATTCTTTAAGCTGCAAGGGTGAACTTCTCATTGCTCCATCCATTTTGATTTGCCGATTCAACATTCTTCATCACCTTCATGAATGTTTGCTCAATTCACGCGGGTTGCTTTGCTTGGCGTAACCAATGCTCAGGTTTAACGTCGGAAAATTGGCGCCTGGTTTTTTTGGACGTATTATGCTCCTCTGACGCATGCACATCACGTCATAGGTGAATCGATCATTTGCCAAGATCAATTGTTCATCCAACTTATTCAGCAAGATAGTCTCATTCCCTATTGCATAGGGAGCGCGTGTTGAAAAGTCTATGTCCCTGGTGAATCTGCTGCTGTCGTAGCGAATGGCCATCAGCATGCCGCCCTTCATGATCATCTTGGTGCTCAACTCCATCGAAGTGCTGATGGCATGCAAAATGGTGTGTACTGCCTCTCTGAAATGACGATTTCCATTTGGAGCACGCTCCACCCACGCAGGCAAGTCCAGAGATTCAATGGCATCACCCATCTTCGTTTTCCGGTAAGGTCAGCGAAGGGACGTTAATGGACAACATCCACCGCTCTGAATACCTTGGGGCATACTCACATTCCGGGTCCAATTTTCTGGACCCGCCACGCTTGGCAAACTGTTGCCAGCTTGTCATTTCCGGCGGGTTGAGTTTGCACACCTCCGAAAGTAAATAACCAATGCGTATTTTATCAATGGGTTTCCCATGTCTGTCAACTTCATCCACGATGAGTTTGAGGTATTTCTTGGCTTCACGCCGATAAATGTCTATGACATGTTGTATGCCGCCACAAAATATTGGTTCACGCAACATGTCGAGAAATACACGACCAATAGTTGCCACACGCAATCTGGAGCCTGATACCAAGCGAAATGCACCCCATTGCGTGCGCTCGCAAAACTGGATTGACGTGCGGCCAATTTTTGATATCTTGGGCTGTGTCATCCGTGGTAGCCCGGAGTTTTCATAAGTGCTTACCAGATGACCAAGGTCTTTTGCGGTTCGCGCTGCAGCCTGTCTTCTCCACTCGGATGCAGACGGTCTGGTCATATACAGGATCTGTGGAAATCGATCCGTCAGTCCATAATATTCCATGGCGCTCAGGTGGGAAACATAGGAAAATGGATCGAGGCTGCACACCACATCAGCTGGTACTGCACTCGATCTACCAAAAATAAAATATGCCTTTGGTACAACATGATTCATGGGAGTCAACAAATGCATCGCCAACAAGGATTGAAGCACATCCTGAAAGGCTTTCTTTGGATCCAAATCTTGCACGTCATTGAGCAAGGAATATACATGCATGGCAAGCTCATAGGTTGTGATTGCCGCTGCAGACGTTGAAGCCAGGGAATTGGCAAGTTTGGCGACAAGTCTGCCGATGGGGTCGGTGTTTGAATTTATTTGCGTTGATTCCATGGGGGGCCTAGATCCAGTGGCATAACCTATTTATCACCGCCTTACACTGTGTCCTTAGGACACAGTGTAAGGCGGTGATAAGAGCTTGTCAACAGGCCACTGGCATGGCGGGCCCATACACCATGCGCTGAACTGGCGGCACTGGGTGGCCACCACGCGGGTGGACTTGATGGGGGTGATCGCAGGTCGCTTGCAGCCGCAGCGCGGCGCTGATGAGGGGCGCGGGGACGAAGAGCCGGGCTGCAAAAGAAGATGCCGGCCGCGAACGCCGGCAGGAGTCTCACCCCATGGAACTTCGCGCGGTGGTACCGCGTTGCTGCCGGCTCATGGTCAGAGCAAGCGATGCGGATGTAGCGCTTGCACCAGGCCGTCGATGCTTCTCACGCTGACGATCAAAGCGAGCAAGGTGGTGGCCATTGCCACCAGGCCGGCTTTCACTCCGAACAGGACGGCGACCACCCGATCGGAGCGGAAGGTTGGTCAGAGACCACGCCTCGATCCGGGAGAGCCGCATGCGGCTTGTCATGCCAGCAGCCGCTGGTCGTAGAACCAAGGCCTTTCCTTGATGGCCTTGATCGCTGCGGCATTGGCGTGCAACGGATTGATCAGCACGTTGTATTCCTCGGGCACGATCACGGAAGGCACGGTCAACAGCGTCGTCGAAGCCGTCGCGAGCCAAGTGTCACCCACATCAAGCGATGCCTTGCCTTCCGGAGTCGCGTTCCAGCCCGGCGGGAGGTCAGCAGGCATGAGCCTTCGGCGCGCTTCCCACAACTGGTCGGGGACTTCAATCCGCACCAAGAACCGGTGCATGGGGAGATCGCTCGCATCCAGATGAACCACGGTCTCCAGGCACGCCAGCGCTACCGTCAAAGAGGTATAGACCACCGGTCGGCCCGGCCGATTCCAGCGCCCACCGGTCTTCTGCGCACCCTTTCCGCTGAGGTCATGGGCTTTGTATTCCTTGGTGTCTGTGGCGATGCGCCACAGCACCGTCGTCACGAGTACGCCCCGCTTTGCATTCTGGCGACCAGTTGGGACACCAACCTCTGGCCTTCGGGCGTGTCCATCAGTTCGGCGGGCCGCTGACCACCGAGCGCGGGCAGTGGCCGCTCCAGCCAGCGCGCAACCCACTCGGCCGCGTTGAAGCCTTTCGGGTCGCCCGATTCCTCGATCATCGCTTGCACTTGGCCCAACAGGCGTGCCATGCCCAGCACCTTTGAACTCTCATCTGCGGACAGCGGCTTGTTCTCGCGCGCCTTGCGATCGACGGTGGCGCGGGCCAGGCCCAGTATGGCGACCAGTTTTTCCTTGGACATCACCATTCGTTTGGCGAGTACGTCGACCGCCGTAGCCGGAACACCAAGCTTGACGATGCGCACACACTCCATCGCATCCGCATGAAACGCCTGCTGGAAGTTGGTGGCAATTGCTGCCGCGCTCCTTGCGGTGGTCGGAGCTTTGGCCGCTGGCTGGATCGCTTTGCGAGCCGTGGTCCGGGCAGCAGGACGGTGCGAAGTGGGGATGGTTTTGGGCATGGATTTACCCTTTGAGCGGATATTATCGCTTGAATGAGGAGCTCAGTGCAGTGGCTTGCAAAGACGAACCTTGTCCAACGGGGGTATGCGTCTGAAGGGGCGACTCCAGGCCCCCAGCGAGGGTGGGGTGATCGTAACTACGATGCGCGCGCATAGGTCACGAAACTGAAGCGCAGTCCATCGCTGCTGGTCTGGCGACTGCGCCGGGTCTCGACCCATGCGGCGTCCAGCGTGGGGGCGTGGGCGTCGCCGTCGAAGTCCTGGTCGATCTCGGTCACCTCCACGCAGTCGGCCAGCGGCAGGGCTTCGGCATAGATCTGCGCGCCGCCGATCACCCAGGCGATCTGGCGCGCGTCGCACAGCGCAATGGCTTCGTGCAGGCTGGCCGCGCGCTGCGCGCCTGCCGCGTGCCAGCCGCTGTTGCGCGTCAGCACGATGTTGCTGCGGCCCGGCAGCGGGCGCGCGTGCGGCGGCAGCGAGTCCCAGGTCTTGCGCCCCATGATCACGGCGCAGCCCTGCGTGAGCTGCTTGAAATGCGCCAGATCCTGCGGCAGATGCCAGGGCAGGCGGTTGTCCTTGCCGATGACGCCGTTCGCGGCGCGGGCGTAGATGAGGTGCAGCGGGGGCATGGGGCCTTGCGTTCAGACGGCCACGGGCGCCTTGATCACCGGGTGGCACTGGTAGTCCAGCACCTGGAAGTCTTCGTACCGGTAGTCGAAGATGCTTTCCGGCCGGCGCGCGATTTGCAGCACCGGGTAAGGGTAGGGGATGCGCGCCAGCTGCGTGCGCACCTGCTCGTGGTGGTTGCTGTATATATGGCAGTCGCCGCCCGTCCAGATGAACTCGCCCGGGTCCAGGTCGCACTGCTGGGCGACCATATGCGTCAGCAGCGCGTAGCTGGCGATGTTGAAGGGCAGACCCAGAAAGATGTCCGCGCTGCGCTGGTAGAGCTGGCAGCTCAACGCGCCGCGCCCGCCCGGCGCCTGCGCCGGAGCCACGTAGAACTGGAACAGGGCGTGGCAGGGCATGAGCGCCATCTTGCCGAGCTCGGCCACGTTCCAGGCGCTGACGACGATACGGCGCGAATCGGGGTTGCTCCTGAGCGTCTCGATGACTTGGCTGATCTGGTCCACGTGCCCGCCATCCGGCGTCGGCCAGCTGCGCCATTGCACGCCGTACACCGGACCCAGTTCGCCGTCCGCGCGCGCCCATTCGTCCCAGATGCTGACGCCGCGCTCCTTGAGCCAGCGGTTGTTGCTCGAACCCGTGAGGAACCACAGCAGTTCCTGAATGATCGACGGCAGGTGCAGCTTCTTGGTGGTGACCAGCGGAAAGCCATCGCGCAGGTCAAAGCGCATCTGGTGGCCGAATACGCTTTTCGTTCCGGTGCCGGTGCGGTCCGGCTTGTCCACGCCGTGCGTGAACACATGGCGCATGAAGTCCTCGTACTGGGAGCGCACGGGGCGGGCTGTGGCAAGGGCAGGGGGCTGGTTCATGGAGCAAGAGGGGCCACCGCGGATGGTATTCGAGCGTGGCGTCGCCGCGGGATTCTATGCGGCCCGGTGGAGGTGACGGGCTGCGCTTTGTTGACGCGGGTTTCGCCATGCGTGGCCCCGAGCGGCCGTGCCCCATGCCATGGCCGATCGGCGGCAGGGCCCTGTGCTTTCCTGTTTGCCTGTGTGGACGAGTGATACCGATTTGGAATGGGTATCGCCAATGTCTTGATTGGAATCGTCGAGGGATCGCCTCTACAGTGCCCCGACCGATCAGCACAACAACCACCATCGACGCCGCCGCAGGTGTCGCAGAACCGGAGACAAGACATGGCCCATACCCGGCGTCCCTTGCTGGAGCCGACACTCGAGTCCGTGACGGCCAAGGCGGTCGCGCGCCTGCTGCCCTTCCTGCTGCTGATGTACGTGCTGGCCTTTCTGGACCGCGCCAACATCGGCTTTGCAAAGAAAGCCTTCCAGCTCGATACCGGCCTGTCGGATGCGATGTTCGCGTTTGGCGCAGGCCTGTTCTTCATTGGCTACGCGCTGTTCGAGGTGCCGAGCAACCTCGTCATGCACCGCGTCGGCGCGCGCGCCTGGATGTGCCGCATCATGGTCACCTGGGGGCTGATCTCGGCGGCGCTGATGTTTGCGCGCAGCGAGACATCGTTCTATCTGCTGCGCTTTCTGCTCGGGGTCGCCGAGGCCGGGTTCTTCCCCGGCGTGATCTACTACCTGACGCAGTGGTTCCCTGCCGGCGCGCGCACCCGTGTGATCGGGCTGTTCTACTTCGGCGCGCCGCTGGCCTTCATTTTCGGCAGCCCGCTGTCGGGTCTGCTGCTGGACATGCATGGCCTGCTGGGCCTCAAGGGCTGGGAGTGGCTGTTCCTGGTCGAAGGGCTGATGGCCTCGGCCGTCGGCATCTGGGCCTGGTGGTACCTGGACAATGCGCCGCGCGATGCCCTCTGGCTGACGCCGCGAGAGCGCACGATGCTGAGCGCCGCAATCGCCAGCGAACAGCGCCTCAAGGAGGCTCGGGGGCCAGCCACCGTGCGCGACGCGCTGTTCGACGGCCACGTGCTGTTCATGGCGCTGATCTACTTCCTGATCCAGCTCAGCGTCTATGGCCTGGTTTTCTACCTGCCGACGCAGGTCGCCGCGTTGCTGGGCAAGAAGGTCGGTCTGGAAGTCGGCCTGGTGACTGCCATTCCATGGATCTGCGCGTTGGTCGCGGCCTACGGGGTGCCGCGCATGGCCGAACGCAGCGGCCGCCACGCCACGCTGGCCCTGGTGACGATGCTGGTTTGCGCGCTGGGCATCGCGGTGTCGGTGAACGCCGGGTCGCCGCGGGTCGCCCTGGTCGCACTGTGCTTTGCTGCGGCGGGCTTCATTGCCGTGCAGCCGCTGTTCTGGACCTTCCCGACCCGCTACCTCGGCGGTGCGGCCGCCGCCGGCGGCATTGCGCTGATCAACTCGATGGGCGCGCTCGGCGGCTTTGTCGCGCCCAACCTCAGGACCTGGGCCGAGCAGGCTTTCGCCTCGTCGGGCGCCGGCCTGAACCTGCTCGCCGGCACCACCGTTGTCTGCGCGCTGCTGTTCATCGGCCTGCACAGTGGGCGCGGCACCGGGGCCAAGGCCCGCGCTTCCCGGTTGTGAAAAGCCCATCCCCATCGAGGGCGCGCGTGCGGGCAACGCGGTCACGCTGGAGATCCGGCTGGCTGTAGAGGTCGGGCGGAACCGGCACGCAGATAGTCCAGCACCGCCCGAGCATCCCCTTCGAACGCGATGCGCCCGGACCGGCTTTGGCGCTGGAAGGTGTACATCGGGTCGTAGTAGTCGCGCATCAGCGCCGCGATCCAGCTGCGGTGCAGCGCGACGTCGCCGCAGGCCTGCTGCTGCGCCAGCGCCGCCTGCATGGTCTTGCGCAGTTGCTGGTACCGCTCGCCGCCGAGCCGTTTGGCCAGCCTGTCCAGGCCTTGCTGCAAGCGGGTGGCGAACGTCTCAAAGCCCGGGGCCGGGCCATGGGCTGCGATATGGTCGGCGCAGGGCCCGAGCACGTAGTCGCGCACGATGCGCTCGACCCGCGCGTCAAAACCGTCCTCCAGACACACGATGCGCGCGTGCTCCAGGCGCTGGCGCAGCGCCAGCGGCACCGCGCATCGGCCCACGTGCCGGCCCTCGTCTTCGAGCACGAACAGCGGTCGTCCCTGCTGCGCCCGCTTTTTCAGGATGTCGATGGCCAGCCGGTGCTCGAAGTCGATCTGGCCGGGCTGGCCACTGAGGCGCTGGCCGAAGCTGGAGCCGCGGTGGTTGGCGTGCCCTTCGAGGTCAATGCCATGGGTCAGCTGCGCGATCAGCTCGGTCTTGCCGACTCCCGTCAGGCCGCTGAGCAAAACAAAATCGCATTCCTGCGACGCGGCCTGCAGGGTCTCGGTCAGGAACAGGCGCAGCGCCTTGTAGCCCCCGGGAACGCGGGGGTAGGCGATGCCGGCCTCGCTGGCCAGCCACTGCTGGGCGATCTGCGAGCGCAGCCCGCCCCGAAAGCAATACAGCAGGCCCGCCGGATGGGCTTGGGCAAACGCCGCCCAGGCTGCGATGCGCGCATGCTTCATGGGGCCGGACACCAGGTGCTGCCCCAGCGCAATCGCTGCCGACTGGCCCTGTTGCCGGTAGCAGATGCCCACCTGGTGCCGCTCGGCGTCGTTCATCAGAGGGTGATTCTGTGCGCCGGGGAAGGCGCCCTGCGCAAACTCGACCGGCGCGCGCACGTCCATCAGCGGCACATCGTGCAGGAAGATATGCCGGTAGTCGCAGTGGTCTTCGTGCATCAGAGCAGCACCACGGCAAGGGCCTGCCGCACCGTCAGGTGGCCGATGGGCGCCAGCGCCAACCCCAGTTCCAGCGCCAACGCCAGAAACTCCTGCTCGCCCTCCGGGGCCACGGCGACCAACAGGCCACCGCTGGTCTGGGGGTCGCACAGCAGCTGCTTTTGCACCTCGGTCAAAGGGGCCACCTTGGCGCCATAGCTGTCGAAGTTGCGTTGCGTGCCGCCGGGAACGCAGCCCTGGGCCAGGTAGTCATCGACCCCCGGCAACCGGGGCACGGCGGCGGCGTCGAGCACGGCGCTCAGGCCGCTGCCTTCGGCCATCTCGAGCAGATGCCCGAGCAGACCGAAGCCCGTGACGTCGGTCATCGCGCGCACGCCGGCGAGCCGGCCAAAGCGGCTGCCGGGCTGGTTCAGCGTGCACATCAGGTCGCGTGCCACCCCCCGGTCTTGCGCACGCAGCCGGGACTGCTTTTCGGCCGTGGTCAGGATGCCGATTCCCAGCGGCTTGGTCAGGTACAGCCGGCAGCCGGCCGTGGCGGTGTCGTTGCGCTTGAGGTGGCGCTTGTCGACGAGGCCCGTCACGGCCAGGCCAAAAATCGGTTCCGGCGTATCGATGGAATGCCCGCCCGCGAGCGCAATTCCGGCCGCAGCGCAGGCCGCACGGCCACCGCGCAGCACCTCGCGCGCGACTTCGGGCGGCAGGACGTTCACGGGCCAGCCCAGGATGGCGATCGCGAGCAAGGGGTCGGCGCCCATCGCATAGATGTCGCTGATGGCGTTGGTGGCGGCGATGCGCCCGAAGTCGTAGGGGTCGTCGACGATGGGCATGAAGAAGTCGGTCGTCGACACCACCGCGCGCGCGTCATCGAGCGCATACACGGCGGCATCATCGCGCGAGGCATTGCCCACCCATAGCCGGGGGTCGGGATGTTGCGCTCCGCTGTCGGCCAGAATCACCTCCAGCACCTGGGGGCTGATCTTGCAGCCACAGCCGGCGCCATGGCTGTAGCGGGTCAGGCGGATGGGGTCGGGCAAGGGGGGTTTCGGGGACATGCCGGCGAGTTTCGCACGGCGCGCCGCTTGCGGCTACGGGCGACCGCACCCCGCGCCTGACCGGGTCCCCAAGGCAGCGCCCGGGAACGGGGTCCGGGCTGGCTCGTTGCGGCTTGGGCGCCTACAGCAGAACGATGTCGTACTGCTCCTGCCCCAGCGCACTTCCGGCCTGCAACGAAATGGGTTTGCCGATGAAGTCGCTAAGCCCGGCCAGATGCTGGCTTTCCTCGTCCAGAAAAAGCTCCACCACCTGCGCCGAGGCCAGCACCCGGAACTCGCGCGGGTTGAACTGGCGGGCCTCGCGCAGGATCTCGCGCAGGATGTCGTAGCACAGGCTGCGCGCGGTCTTCACGCTGCCTTTTCCCTGGCAGGCGGGGCAGGGCTCGCACAGCATGTGCGCGAGCGATTCGCGGGTGCGCTTGCGCGTCATCTCCACCAGGCCCAGTTGCGAGAAGCCGCCCGCCATGGTCTTCACGCGGTCGCGCACGAGCTGTCTGCGGAACTCGGCGAGCACTGCCTCCTGGTGGGCGCTTTGCGCCATGTCGATGAAGTCCACGATGATGACCCCGCCCAGGTTGCGCAGGCGCAGCTGGCGCGCTATGGCGCCTGCGGCTTCCAGGTTGGTCTTGAAGACGGTGTCGTCGAAGTTGCGCACGCCCACGAAGCCGCCCGTGTTCACGTCGATCGTGGTCAGGGCCTCGGTCTGGTCCACGATGAGGTAGCCGCCGGACTTCAGATCCACCCGCCGGCCCAGCGCCTTGGCGATCTCCTCGTCGATGGAATACAGGTCGAAGATCGGCCGCTCGCCCCTGTAGTGCTGCAACTTGCCCGCGGCTGCGGGCATGAATTCCTGCCCGAACATGCGCAGGCGCTGGAATTGCTCCAGGGAGTCGATCCGGATGCCCTGCGTGTGCTCGCCCACCAGATCGCGCAGCACGCGCTGCAGCAGGTCCAGGTCCTGGTGCAGCAGCGACATGGCCGGCAGCCTGAGCGCTGCCTGCCTGATGCGCGCCCAGGTCTTGCGCAGGTAGGCGATGTCCTCGGCCAGTTCGGCGTCGCTCGAGTCCTCGCCATTGGTGCGCAGGATGAAGCCGCCGCCACCGCCCGTGGACCTGTCGCCCACCAGCGCCTGCAGCCGCGCACGCAGTGCGTCGCGCTCGGCGCCGGGGATTTTCTGCGACACGCCCACATGCTCGTCCTGCGGCAGAAACACCAGCAGGCGGCCGGCGATGCTGATCTGCGTGGACAGGCGTGCACCCTTGTTGCCGATGGGGTCCTTGATGACCTGCACCATCAGCGCCTGGCCTTCGAACACCTGTTTTTCGATCGGCCGCTGCGGCTCGCCCTTGCGTGCCAATGCGGGCGCTTCGCCGTCGGGCTGGCGCTGCCACACGTCAGCCACGTGCAAGAAGGCCGCGCGCTCGAGCCCGATGTCGATAAACGCCGACTGCATTCCCGGCAGCACACGCGAAATCCGACCCAGGTACACATTGCCCACCAGCCCCCGCTCGAGCGGGCGTTCGATGTGCAGTTCCTGCACCGCGCCGTGCTCGATCACGGCCACACGGGTTTCCTGCGGCGACCAGTTGATCAGAATGTCTTGTTGCATGGCGTACGGCATGGGTTCTTGGGGTCAGGGCAGCAGGCCCGCCGCGCGCAGCAGCTGCGCGGTCTCGTACATGGGCAGGCCCATGATGCCCGAATAACTCCCCGTGAGGGACTGAACGTACGCCGCCATCCGCCCCTGTATGCCATAGGCTCCGGCCTTGCCCAGCGGCTCGCCCGTGGCCACGTAGGCGGCGATCTGGGCGGGCGTCATGTCGGCAAAACGCACATGCGACACCGACAGGGCCGCAAGGCGCCGGGGCCCCCGCTGCAATGCCACGGCGCTGAGCACCCGGTGCCTGCGCCCGGCCAGTTCGCCCAGCATGCGGGCTGCGTGCGCCGCATCGTCCGGTTTGCCATAGATGGTGCGGCCCAGGGCCACCGTCGTATCCGCGCAGAGGATGGGCGCGTCGGGCAGCCCCCTGCGTGCGCGGCGGACGATTGCCGCATCGAGTTTGCGACCCGTGACGCGCTCCACGTAGCGGGCGGGCGCTTCGCCAGGCAGCAGCGCTTCGAGGGCCTCGGCGTCCTCCGCCTCGTCCCCCGCGGCATTCGGCAGCAGCAGTTCGTATCGCACGCCCAGCTGATCGAGAAGCTGGCTCCGGCGCGGGCTCTGGGAAGCAAGATAGATGAAGTCGGGCATGGACGGATTTTGCCGGCTCTGCCCACGGCAGCGGGCCGCTGCGGGTCAGCCGCCCAGCCCCTGGACCGCCATGTACTGCGCGCGCCAGGCCTCGAACGGCAGCGTGTCGGCGGCTTCGATGGCCTTTTGCTCGGCCATCGATGCGTCCGCCAACGCCAGGTAACGGGCCTGCTGCCGGGCCGTCCACGGGAGCGCGAGCAGCGCGTCGCGCGCCCGGATGGACTGCTGGCGGGCGAAGGCGTCAAAGCTGTTGCCATGCCCCTGCACGATGCACTCGAGCACGCGGGCCGACGGCGTGCTGTCGGGCGCGGCCATGAGCGCGCGCGCAGCGCGCAGCGCAGCGCCGTGCTCGCCGCTGCCGTGGGCAGCGTCCAGCGCTGTGGCCAGGGGCTCACAGGCCGCCAGCACCTCGGCGCCCCAGTCGGTCAGCAGCACGTCCTGGCCATTGCGCTGCAGGCGCAGGCCGATCTCGCGCCCGCGCTCGGCCACAAGCTGCTGGTTGTGCTGGAGCTCGGCAATCTCGGTGGGCGTGTCGGGCGGGCTGTCGGACAGCAGGCAATGCAGCAGGAACACGTCCAGCAGGCGCATGGTGGACGCCGTGATTCCCACGGGAACGAATGGGTCCAGGTCCATCAGGCGCACCTCGACATATTCCACCCCGCGCTCGCGCAGCGCGTGCAAAGGGCGTTCGCCCGTGCGCACGGTGCGCTTGGGGCGGATGGTGCCGTAGAACTCGTTTTCTATCTGCAGCAGGCTGGTGCCCAACTGGTTGTAATCGCCGCCGGGGTTGCGCACGCCCACGGCCTCGTAGGCCGGATACGGCCGGGTGAGCGCCTCGTGCAGCGAATCGGCGTAGCCCCGCAGGCCGTTGTAGCTCACGGCCAGCGTGGCCTGGGCAGCGCTCTGGTAGCCCAAGCGCCCCATGCGCAGCGAGGTGGCATGTGGCAGGTAGAGCGCGCCGCCGCCATCGAGCCGCTCAAGGCCATGCTCGCGGCCATTGACAAAGCACGGACACAGCGCGGGCGACGCGCCAAACAGGTATAGCAGCAGGAACGCGTGGCGGCGGAAATTGCGGATGAGCGCGAAATACTGCTCGCTGTCCACCCCCGGTAACGACCAGTTGTAATGGATCCCCGAGATGGTTTGCATGCGCCGGCCGTAGCGCAGGCCCAGGCCCATGCGGTACACGCTCTTGGCGCGACCGATGTGCGAGCTACCGTAGCGGGCCAGCGGAATGGTTTCGTCGGTGGGCAGCTTGCAGGGCATGCTCGAAGCCCATAGCAGTTCGCCACCGCTGCCATCCAGGGTGCGGTGTACGAACTGGTGCACCTCGGTCAGTTCGTCCAGGCATTGCTGCACGCCTTCGTGGGCGCCGGTGATCAATTCGAGCTGCGACTCGCTGTAGTCGGTAGTAATCAGCGGGTGCGTGAGCGCCGCCCCCAGGGCCAGCGGGTGCGGTGTGAGGGCCAGTCCCCCGGCGGGCAGCACACGCAGGCCCTCTTTTTCGATGCCACGGCGCATCCCCTTGAGGGTATCTGCCGGGTAGGCCGCGAGTCTGTCGTGCAAATTACGCATGTTGGCAATCCATCTCTTGTTGTTCTCCCGGAACTTAGCACGGAGCCGGCTGACGCGCCCGGACACAGGCCAAGTTCCTGAGTAGCCACCTGCCTGCTTTCATCATGGATTGTCCCTGTCAGCACTGGACAAGCATGTGAACAAGTTTCGACAAATCCTGTATGGCGGTTCCAAGTGCTTGATTCATAAAGGAAATCACGAGTCGCATATTTTTTGTGCATGGACAGCGGGGTGATGGCCGAAACAATTGCACAAAGACAAACCCCCCAGCCTTGTGGACTGGGGGGTTTGAGGGCTGTAATAGCCTGACGATGACCTACTTTCACACGGGAACCCGCACTATCATCGGCGCAAGGTCGTTTCACTGTCCTGTTCGGGATGGGAAGGAGTGGGACCAACCTGCTATGGTCATCAGGCATAACCGGGTGTCACCCTGGCTTCGCGTCAGGGCGACGCATTCATAGAGTCTGGAATCAGATTTTTTGTTTTGACTGCGTCCACATGGCATAACTATCCTGTCCTTGACGGCTCCGAGTCCATCAAAGTTATAGGGTCAAGCCGCACGAGCAATTAGTACAGGTTAGCTCAACGCATTGCTGCGCTTGCACACCCTGCCTATCAACGTCCTGGTCTTGAACGACTCTTCAGGGGGCTCAAGGCCCCGGCAGATCTCATCTTGAAACGAGTTTCCCGCTTAGATGCTTTCAGCGGTTATCTCTTCCACACTTGGCTACTCGGCCATGCCACTGGCGTGACAACCGATACACCAGAGGTGTGTCCACTCCGGTCCTCTCGTACTAGGAGCAGCATTCCTCAAATCTGCAACGCCCACGGAAGATAGGGACCAAACTGTCTCACGACGTTTTAAACCCAGCTCACGTACCTCTTTAAATGGCGAACAGCCATACCCTTGGGACCGGCTACAGCCCCAGGATGAGATGAGCCGACATCGAGGTGCCAAACACCGCCGTCGATATGAACTCTTGGGCGGTATCAGCCTGTTATCCCCAGAGTACCTTTTATCCGTTGAGCGATGGCCCTTCCATTCAGAACCACCGGATCACTATGTCCTGCTTTCGCACCTGCTCGACTTGTCAGTCTCGCAGTCAAGCACGCTTTTGCCATTGCACTATCGTCACGATTTCCGTCCGTAACTAGCGTACCTTCGAACTCCTCCGTTACGCTTTGGGAGGAGACCGCCCCAGTCAAACTGCCTACCATGCACTGTCCCCGATCCAGTTTCATGGACCAAGGTTAGAACCTCAAACACACCAGGGTGGTATTTCAACGTCGGCTCCATACAATCTGACGACTGCACTTCTTCGCCTCCCACCTATCCTACACAGATCTGTTCAAAGTCCAATACAAAGCTACAGTAAAGGTTCATGGGGTCTTTCCGTCTTTCCGCGGGGAGATTGCATCATCACAAACATTTCAACTTCGCTGAGTCTCAGGAGGAGACAGTGTGGCCATCGTTACGCCATTCGTGCAGGTCGGAACTTACCCGACAAGGAATTTCGCTACCTTAGGACCGTTATAGTTACGGCCGCCGTTTACTGGGACTTCAATCAAGAGCTTGCACCCCATCATTTAATCTTCCAGCACCGGGCAGGCGTCACACCCTATACTTCCACTTTCGTGTTTGCAGAGTGCTGTGTTTTTATTAAACAGTCGCAGCCACCGATTTTTTGCAACCCCTTCCGGCTCCCTCTGTTCGAGTTCACCTACTCAGGGCATACCTTCTCCCGAAGTTACGGTATCAATTTGCCGAGTTCCTTCTCCTGAGTTCTCTCAAGCGCCTTAGAATACTCATCTCGCGCACCTGTGTCGGTTTGCGGTACGGTCGCGTGTAGCTGGAGCTTAGTGGCTTTTCCTGGAAGCAGGGTATTACTCGCTTCGTCTGCTTGCAGACTCGTTATCACCCCTCATCTCAGCCCGGCGGATTTGCCTTCCGGGCACGACTACCGGCTTGAACCAACTCTTCCATCCGTTGGCCGAGCTAACCTTCTCCGTCCCCACATCGCACTACACTTCGGTACAGGAATGTTCACCTGTTTCCCATCAGCTACGCATCTCTGCCTCGCCTTAGGGGCCGACTCACTCTACGCCGATGAACGTTGCGTAGAAAACCTTGCGCTTACGGCGAGGGGGCTTTTCACCCCCTTTCACGCTACTCATGTCAGCATTCGCACTTCTGATACCTCCAGCATCCGTCTCCAGACACCTTCTCAGGCCTACAGAACGCTCTCCTACCACTTGCGATTCCTCGCAAATCCGCAGCTTCGGTAACTGGCTTGAGCCCCGTTACATCTTCCGCGCAGGACGACTCGATCAGTGAGCTGTTACGCTTTCTTTAAATGATGGCTGCTTCTAAGCCAACATCCTGACTGTCTTTGCCTTCCCACTTCGTTTCCCACTTAGCCAATTTTAGGGACCTTAGCTGGCGGTCTGGGTTGTTTCCCTCTTGAGTCCGGACGTTAGCACCCGGTGCTCTGTCTCCCAAGCTCTGCTCTGCGGTATTCGGAGTTTGCATAGGTTTGGTAAGTCGCCATGACCCCCTAGCCTAAACAGTGCTCTACCCCCGCAGCCAATACTTGAGGCACTACCTAAATAGTTTTCGGAGAGAACCAGCTATTTCCAAGTTTGATTAGCCTTTCACCCCTATCCACAGCTCATCCCCTAGTTTTGCAACACTAGTGGGTTCGGACCTCCAGTACCTGTTACGGCACCTTCATCCTGGCCATGGATAGATCACTTGGTTTCGGGTCTACACCCAGCGACTTCTTCGCCCTCTTCGGACTCGATTTCTCTTCGGCTTCCCTATTCGGTTAACCTTGCCACTGAATGTAAGTCGCTGACCCATTATACAAAAGGTACGCAGTCACCCCTTTCAGGGCTCCTACTTTTTGTAAGCATGCGGTTTCAGGATCTATTTCACTCCCCTCCCGGGGTTCTTTTCGCCTTTCCCTCACGGTACTTGTTCACTATCGGTCGATTACGAGTATTTAGCCTTGGAGGATGGTCCCCCCATCTTCAGACAGGATTTCTCGTGTCCCGCCCTACTTTTCTCCAGCTCAGTACCACACTCCAGTTTTCGTCTACAGGGCTATCACCTTCTATGGCCGGGCTTTCCATCCCGTTCTTCTAACTGTCTTGCTATCTCTGGAAGGCTCTTCCAATTTCGCTCGCCACTACTCTCGGAATCTCGGTTGATTTCTTTTCCTCGGGCTACTTAGATGTTTCAGTTCGCCCGGTTCGCCTCGCATGCCTATTTATTCAGCATGCGATACCTCTTTCAAGGTGGGTTTCCCCATTCAGATATCTCCGGATCTCAGCTCTTTTGCCAGCTCCCCGAAGCTTTTCGCAGGCTATCACGTCTTTCTTCGCCTGTAATCGCCAAGGCATCCACCACATGCTCTTAGTCACTTGACCCTATAACTTTGACGTCTCTTTCGAGCCGCCTCCGTCTTCTTCAAGGACCTGCCAGGTCTTTCACCTGGCGCGTTATGCCGTAATGCGACTCCGGATCTTCCGATCCTTCATCGTTTACTTGAATTTCAAACCAAGTTTGAATATTCGTTTTGACGCAATCAAAATTTCTCGTCGCCAGCCATCCCGCTTCCACCTCTTACGGCTTCGCGGTCCTCGCCGGCGACTCTGATTTCGACTCTATGAATTTTTAAGGAACAGCCGATTGATCGCTTGATGTCGATCAACAACGAAGCAGCCTCTCTCGAAGCCGCTTCGGTGTTGAATACCTTTCCCACTGCACTTGGTGGAGGATGACGGGATCGAACCGACGACCCCCTGCTTGCAAAGCAGGTGCTCTCCCAGCTGAGCTAATCCCCCTTCTTTCCGTGCCTGCCTCGGTTGCCCGCTCCGCCTCTTGGTGGGTCTAGTTGGGCTCGAACCAACGACCCCCGCCTTATCAAGACGGTGCTCTGACCAGCTGAGCTACAGACCCCCGTCGGCTTGCGCCAACCTTCCCTCCTACAACCGATGAGTGTGGACGTTCAATCTTGAATGCTTTCTTCCCAGAAAGGAGGTGATCCAGCCGCACCTTCCGATACGGCTACCTTGTTACGACTTCACCCCAGTCACGAACCCTGCCGTGGTAATCGCCCTCCTTGCGGTTAGGCTAACTACTTCTGGCAGAACCCGCTCCCATGGTGTGACGGGCGGTGTGTACAAGACCCGGGAACGTATTCACCGCGACGTTCTGATCCGCGATTACTAGCGATTCCGACTTCACGCAGTCGAGTTGCAGACTGCGATCCGGACTACGACTGGCTTTTTGGGATTGGCTCCCCCTCGCGGGTTGGCTTCCCTCTGTACCAGCCATTGTATGACGTGTGTAGCCCCACCTATAAGGGCCATGAGGACTTGACGTCATCCCCACCTTCCTCCGGCTTGTCACCGGCAGTCTCATTAGAGTGCCCACCTTAATGTAGCAACTAATGACAAGGGTTGCGCTCGTTGCGGGACTTAACCCAACATCTCACGACACGAGCTGACGACAGCCATGCAGCACCTGTGTTACGGCTCTCTTTCGAGCACCTCTCCATCTCTGGAGTCTTCCGTACATGTCAAAGGTGGGTAAGGTTCTTCGCGTTGCATCGAATTAAACCACATCATCCACCGCTTGTGCGGGTCCCCGTCAATTCCTTTGAGTTTCAACCTTGCGGCCGTACTCCCCAGGCGGTCAACTTCACGCGTTAGCTTCGTTACTGAGTCAGTCAAGACCCAACAACCAGTTGACATCGTTTAGGGCGTGGACTACCAGGGTATCTAATCCTGTTTGCTCCCCACGCTTTCGTGCTTGAGCGTCAGTACAGGCCCAGGGGATTGCCTTCGCCATCGGTGTTCCTCCGCATATCTACGCATTTCACTGCTACACGCGGAATTCCATCCCCCTCTGCCGTACTCCAGCCATACAGTCACATATGCAGTTCCCAGGTTGAGCCCAGGGATTTCACATCTGTCTTGCATGACCGCCTGCGCACGCTTTACGCCCAGTAATTCCGATTAACGCTCGCACCCTACGTATTACCGCGGCTGCTGGCACGTAGTTAGCCGGTGCTTATTCTTACGGTACCGTCATCTGCCCCAATTATTCATCAGGACCCTTTCGTTCCGTACAAAAGCAGTTTACAACCCGAAGGCCTTCATCCTGCACGCGGCATGGCTGGATCAGGCTTGCGCCCATTGTCCAAAATTCCCCACTGCTGCCTCCCGTAGGAGTCTGGGCCGTGTCTCAGTCCCAGTGTGGCTGGTCGTCCTCTCAGACCAGCTACAGATCGTCGGCTTGGTAGGCCTTTACCCCACCAACTACCTAATCTGCCATCGGCCGCTCCGTCCGCGCAAGGCCTTGCGGTCCCCTGCTTTCATCCTCAGATCTTATGCGGTATTAGCAAAGCTTTCGCTCCGTTATCCCCCTCGATCGGGCACGTTCCGATGTTTTACTCACCCGTTCGCCACTCGTCAGCATCCGAAGACCTGTTACCGTTCGACTTGCATGTGTAAGGCATGCCGCCAGCGTTCAATCTGAGCCAGGATCAAACTCTTCAGTTCAATCTCGTCTTCTCTTGCCCTTGCGGGCTACCCAAAAGAATCAAAGTGAATCTTCACTTCTGTCTCATGAGCATTTGCGGCCCCCAGGTTCTCACCCGGGCGCCAGTTCCTTGGAACTTGGCACTCGCCATCAAACGCCCACGCTTATCGGCTGTTTGTTTTTAATGATCCTGCTCGCCAAGGCAGCCCGTGGCCCCCTTCGCTTCCCAACCCGGCCTCGATCAGCCAAGCCGCGCACTATAGCACGGCTTTTTGTGCTCCGTCAAACTTTTCGCCAAAACTCCTCTTCCGCCCTGCCCGGCAGGCCCAGCCCCGCCCGCGGCAGGACGCTTCCTGCCGGGCCCCAGAGGCAGTCCGGGCAAGCGTACGGTGCCCGCCCCCGGATGCCGTGAGCGCAGGGGCCCCAAGCCGAGCAGATCGACAAGGAGTAGCCCCAGCATCGGAGACGCCAACACGCTTCCCGCGCGCGCAGTCCGTCAGCGCGGGCAGGGAGGCACCACCAGCGCACCGTTTTGCAGCGACAGCCCGGAAAAGCGCTTTATCATCCACGAACGGAACGAGGCAATCGCGTCATCCATCAAATCGTCCGAATGCGTCAGCAGATAGTAGCCGTAGCCGTCGTCGACCCAGGCATCGAACGGCTGTACCAGCGCGTTGCGGCGCAACTCGTCCAGGAACAGCAAGGGGTCGAGCAGGGCAACGCCGGTGCCGCTCATCGCATACTGCGCCGCCAAGCTCGCCGTGTCGAACACCAGCCCCCGGTTCACAGACACGTTGTGCAATTCTGCCTGGCGCATAAAGTGTTCCCACAAACGGTGGCGCGGCTGACCTTCCAGCTGCACGTGGACGATATCGTTGTGCGCCAGGAGGTCTTCCAGGTCGCTTGCCTTGCGACGCTCCAGCAGCGACGGGTGGCATAGCGGCGTCAACCGGACATGCCACAGCAAGTCGGCGATCAGATCGTTGACCTCCGGTTTGGAATAGACCACGACAATGTCGCCGTTATTTTCCGACATGCCGACCCGGTTGGATATCGTCAGGTCCAGCATGATGTCGGGGAAGGCATCGCGGAATTCGCACAATATCGGCACCGCCAAATTGTGCGCGAAGGTCGGCGGCATTTGCATCTGCAGCACGCGGCGCGGTGCCGCGCCTTCGTCGAGGATGGCCTTGAGCGTCTGTTCGATGCGATCAAACGATTTATTCACTACCGGCAACAACATGCGGCCTGCCTGCGTCAGTTCCAGATGCTGATGCTTGCGTTCGAACAGTTTGATGCCCAGCTGGGCCTCCAGCGCCAAGATATGCCGACTGATTGCGCTCTGCGACACAAACAGGCTATTGGCCGCAGCGGTCACGCTCAGATGCTTTCCGGTCGCTTCAAATGCCCGCAGGGCATTGAGCGGTAAACAGCGCCGATCCATGTCCGGCCTCCTTGCAAGAAGATAGGTAGAGGTCCTTCTGTGGATGGTACTGTACATCACGCACAGTAACCAGATGCATGGGAAAGGGGCGGCGCTCATGCGATGGCCGCCCCGGTTTGCCGGTGAACAAGCGCACGACCGGCGCGCAGACCGCGCCATTTCGTCGATTGCCGATCTACGCCGCGCTGCTGCGGCCGCGCATGCTTCTCAGAGGTCGGCCCGACCCATCGCCGGATCGCTCACCGTGTGCTTGCCGGTTTCCACGCGGCCGGCAAAGCGGCGGAAGTAGCCGGGGTCGGCATCGCAGGTGACGGCGAAGTCGTACCACTGGCCGCTCGCGGCGAGCTCCCAGTGCTGGTCCACGTTGGCACCGCCGTTCACCGTCGCGGTCCACGGGCCGTCGTTGCGATAGGCCTTGGCGTTGATGGTGAACTTGCACGCGGCCTTGCCGTCGTTGCGCATGTTCAGGTAGATATTCCCGTTGGCGATGTCGTAGCACACCCGCACCTCGGGCGTCGCACCGCTGGTGCGCAGCGCGTCGAGATGGCCCTTGAAGTGGCGGTGAAAGCCGTTCGGCCCCAGCACCCACAGGTCGTAGACGCCGCTGTCGTCGGCCACCGCAGCCCAGGTGTCGTCGAGCCCCTTGCCTGCTTCCAGCATGTAGCGGCGCGGCAGGCGGTCGAGGTGGCGCTTGTCGTAGACATGGAACACGGCGGCGGCCTTGCCGGTGTTGAGGAACAGCAGTTGCAGCTTGCCATTCGCCACGTCGGCCTTGGCGCTGGTGTGCAGCTCGTACGGCAGGGCGCGCGAGGGGCGGGTGCCGGTGGCCTGCTGCGGCAACGCCTGCGTAGCGGGCAGCGGAATTTGCGAGAGCTTCTCCTGCTCGGTCCGCAGTTGGTCCGCTTCGGCCCGGGTCTTGCGTCCCGCAAGTGTGGGCAGCACTTCGCTGTTCGGCGTTGCAAAGTTGAAGGCGCTGGTCAGGTCGCCGGTGATCGCGCGGCGAAACGGCGAGATGTTCGTTTCCTTCACGCCGAATCGCACTTCGAGGAAGCGCAGCACCGAGGTGTGGTCGAACACCTGCGAGTTGACCCAGCCGCCGCGGCTCCAGGGCGAGATGACGTACATCGGCACGCGCGGGCCGGGGCCGTAGACACGACCGTCCGGCGCCGGAACGCTCGCGGGCGTCCCGGGGATCAGCGGGTGGGTGTAGCGCTCGAACGCCACGTCGGCGTCGCTGAGCGTGGTCTTGCCCGCCACGCTCTTGTCCGGGTTGATCGACGGCGCGGCAGGCGATGGCACATGGTCGAAGTAGCCGTCGTTCTCGTCGAAATTGACTATGAACACCGTCTTGCTCCACACATCAGGCGATGCGGTGAGCGCGTCCAGCACCTGCTGGATGTACCACGCGCCTTGCACCGGGCTCGAAGGTCCCGGGTGTTCGGAATACTCGGCCGGGGCCACGATCCACGACACCTGCGCGAGTTTGCCGTTGGCCACGTCCCGTTTGAACGTGCCGAGCAGGCCGCCGTCGCCGGGCATGGTGTTGGCGACGCCCTTGTAGAGCGGGTTGCCCGCATCGTCGCTGGCCGGGTCGTAGGCCGGCAGTGTCACGCCCGCGGGCGGGCCGGCGTTGTCGTCGTAGCGCATGTCGTTCTTGCCGGATGCCCTGTTCGCCACCCGGTATTTCTGGAAGCCCGCCAGCGGGTTGTCGGTGAAGTTTTCGGGCAGGTTCTGGTAGACCATCCAGCTGACCTTGGCGTCCTGCAGGCGCTCTGGATAGGTCGTCCAATTGCAGCCGTAGGTGGTCGAATCGACGCCGGGGTTGGTCACGGGGTCCCATGGAAACCGGAGGTTGTCCCAGGCGTTGTTCACCGAGGAGACACCTGCCAGGCCGCTGCCCGTCTGGCCCGAGGGACCGTTGGTGCCGCTCCAGTGGAACAGGCGGTTCGAGTTGGTGCCGGTGTGCATGCTGCAGTGGTAGGCATCGCACACGGTGAAGGCGTTGGCCAGCGCGTACTGGAATTGCAATTCGGCCTCTTGCAGGTAGCCCATCGACTGCGTGAAGGGCGCCGTGTCGGTGGCTTTGTGCTTCGGCCATTGGCTGAGGCGCCCACCGTCCCATGCGTTCTGTGCGTCGGTCCAGCCGTGCGGCGTGCCGGTGACGCGTTGCGCGTTGCCCTTGGTCTGGTCGAGGTGATACGGCAGCACCACCTTGCCGTTGGCGTCGCTCTGTTCCCAGACACGGCGCCCGCCGGCCAGCGGAATGGCGAAGCGGTCACCGAAGCCCCGCACGCCCATGAGCATGCCGAAGTAGTGATCGAAGGAGCGGTTCTCCTGCATCAGGATCACGACGTGCTCGACGTCCATGATCGTGCCGGTCTTGTTGTTCGCAGGAATGGCGAGCGCGCGGCGGATGCTCGGCGGGAATGCGGAGAACGCGAGCGCGGCGGCGCCCGTGGCGGCGGTACCGGTCAGGAATTTGCGGCGCGAGTTCATGGGCTTGGTCTGGTCGTTCATGTCGTTGGCCCTCAGGGTGCGCAGCTCTTCACAGGAGCGACGCCGGTGTCGGGTTGTTGTGGGGTGCTGGGCGAGCCAGCGGCGGCGACGTCGCCGCCACTGTCGCTGCAGGCGCAAAGCGCGCAGGCCACGATCAGCGCGGGCAGGAGCCGCACGCTCAGGGGGGAAAATTTCATGGGTCTATCCTTTGTTGTGCCGTGTTTGTGGAGGAGGCAGGGAGCGCGCGGCGAATGCCTCATTCATCTTGCGTTCCTCTGGTGACAGCGGTTTGACAAGTTCCGCGAACACCAGCGCCCAAGAAAAATGGGGCCCGAGGGCCCCTTGCGACAGCAATGAAAAGGAGGAATGCGCTGGTTTCTCCCCTTGGCGTCGTTCACGAAGTTGTGCGTGCGTGCGGCACGCGAGCGGTGGCCCGCGCCGGACTGCGGTCCCTGCGCGGGCTGGTGCCGAATTTCGCGCGGTAGGTGCGCGAGAAATGCGATGGCGACTCGAACCCACACGCGACGCAGATCGAGGTGACCGTCATATCGGTCTGCTGCAGCAGCTCGCGCGCGCGCTCCAGGCGCAATTGCCGATAGAAATGCTTCGGCGTGTCCTCGAGCGCCGCGCAGAACAGCCGCTCCAACTGCCGGCGCGTGACGCCGACCTCCTGCGCGAGCGCGTCGGGCGCGAGCGGCTCCTCCATGTTCTGCTCCATCGCGCCGATCACCTGGATCAGCTTGCGGTTGTGCACGCCGTAGCGCGCGGCGATCTGCATGCGCTGATGGTCCGAGCGCTGCCGGATGCGGCCCACGACGAACTGCTCGGACACCGCCGCCGCGAGCGCCGCGCCGTGGCTGCGGCCGATCAGGTCGAGCATCATGTCGATCGACGCGGTGCCGCCGGCGCAGGTGATGCGCTTGGCGCCGATCTCGAACAATTCCTGGCTCGCGCGCAGCGCCGGATAGCGCTCGCGGAACGCCGACAACGCCTCCCAATGCAGGGTCAGCCGGTCGGTCGCGCAAAAGAGCCCGGCCTCGGCGAGAACGAAGCTCCCGGTATCGATGCCCCCGAGCGTCGCGCCCGCGCGCGCGAGCCGGCGCAGCCACGCGGCGAGCGCGCGGCTGTAGCAGGCCAGCGGGTCGAAGCCCGCGACGACGAACACGGTGCGCGGATCGGCGGCGTGGAACGCGGCTTCGGCGTTCAGCGAGATGCCGTTGCTCGCCATGACCGATGCGCCGTCCATGCTCAGGATGCGCCAGCGGTACAGGTCGTCGCAAAAGCGGTTCGCGACGCGCAGCGGTTCGGCGGCGGACATGAAGCCGATGGCCGAAAAGCCCGGCAGCAGCAGGAACGAAATGTCTTCGGGCATCGTGCAGCGGGTACGGTGTTGGCTTTCGTGCGGGGTCGGGTGAGCGTAGCAAGCGGTGCCCACGCCCGCAAGGCCCATGGGTACTGGCTTGGCGGCGCGCGCACCATGCTGGTTTTCCCTTGGGGTCGCAAACGGGCAAGAACCGGTCGCTGCCGGTCGCTTTGGTACGGGCACGCCACGGTACCTTCCCCCCACGCCAAGCACTATTGCCCGCGCGGCAGGCGGATGCGCAAGCCGCGCGCAACAGACCCAAGGGGAAGGAGCTCCATGCCACTTGACGCCAAAACCTTGTCCTCCAGCCTGCTGTGCGCCGCAGCGCTGCTGCAGCCGGTTTGCGCGCAGGACCCGGACAGCTGCCGCAAGGTCCGCTTTGCGAATATCGGCTGGACCGACATCACGGCAACCACGGCGCTCGCGTCCACCGTGCTCGAAGGGCTTGGCTACCAGCCGGTGACGACCGTCGCGTCGGTGCCGATCTCGTTCACGGGGCTGAAGAACCGGCAGATCGACGTGTCGCTCGGCTACTGGTGGCCGGGGCAGGAGCGGATGATCACGCCGTTCGTCGAGGCCAAGACGATCCAGGTGCTGGAGCCGCCGAATCTGCCCAACGCAAGGGCGTCGCTCGCAGTGCCGAGCTACGCATACGACGCGGGACTCAAGACCTTCTCCGACATCGCGCGCTACCACACGGAACTCGACGGCAAGATCTACGGCATCGATTCGGGAACCAGCGCAAACGCATCGATCAAGGCGATGATCGACAAGAACCAGTTCGGCATGGGCAGCTTCAAGCTGGTCGAATCGAGCGAGGCGGGAATGCTCATCAGCGTCGAGCGCGCGGTCCGCGACAGGAAGTGGGTGCTGTTCCTCGGGTGGGAACCGCATCCGATGAACATACAGATCGACATGCGCTACCTGACCGGAAGCCAGGGCGCGTTCATCAACGACGGCGTCGCGCGCGTCTATACGCTGACCGCGCCGGACTTCCTCACGCGCTGCCCGAACGCCGGCAGGCTCGTGGGCAATCTGCGCTTCACGGCGCAGATCGAGAACACCGTGATGCAGGACCTGCTGAGCAGGGACCGACCCAAGCCCGCCGACGCGGCGAAGGCGTATCTCAAGAAAAACCCGCAGGTGCTCGACGACTGGCTGGTCGGCGTGAAGACGTACGACGGCAGGGAGGGGCTGCCGGCGGTGAAAGCCCACCTCGGTCTCTGAAGCCGGCACCGGAACGCCCCCTCCCACGTGCAAGCACAGGAATGACCCCGCGCATGAACCACGAAGTCATCGTCACCTGCGCCGTGACCGGCGCGGGCGATACGGTCGGCAAGCATCCGGCGATCCCGGTCACGCCCCGGCAGATCGCCGACGCCGCGATCGAAGCCGCGCGGGCCGGCGCCACCGTCGCGCACTGCCATGTGCGCGATCCGCTGACCGGCCGCGGCAGCCGCGACCCGAAGCTGTACCGCGAGGTGCTGGACCGCATCCGCTCGTCGGGTACCGACGTGATCATCAACCTGACCGCGGGCATGGGCGGTGACCTCGAGATCGGCTCCGGCGAAGAGCCGATGCGCTTCGGCGCGGCAACGGACCTCGTCGGCGGGCTGACGCGGCTCGCGCACATCGAGCAACTGCTGCCGGAGATCTGCACGCTCGATTGCGGAACGCTCAATTTCGGCGACGGCGACTGCATCTACGTGTCCACCCCCGCGCAGCTGCGCGCCGGCGCAAAACGCATACAGGAACTCGGCGTGAAACCGGAGCTGGAGGTCTTCGACACCGGGCACCTGTGGTTCGCCAAACAGCTGCTCAAGGAGGGGCTGCTCGATGCGCCGCCGCTGTTCCAGATCTGCCTGGGAATTCCCTGGGGCGCGCCCGCCGACACGGCGACGATGAAGGCCATGGTCGACAACCTGCCGCCGGGCGCGCAGTGGGCCGGCTTCGGCATCGGCCGGATGCAAATGCCAATGCTCGCGCAGGCGCTGCTGCTCGGCGGCCACGTGCGCGTCGGCCTCGAAGACAACCTCTGGCTCGACAAGGGCGTTCCCGCGCGCAACGGGACGCTCGTGCAGCGCGCGCTCGAGATCATCGAGCGGCTCGGCGGCCGCGCGCTCTCGCCCGCCGAGGGTCGCCGCACACTCGGCCTGCCGGCACGTGGCGCGCGACCGCTGGAACGCCGCCCGCCCGAGCCGTTCGCCTGATGAACGGGGCAGCAAGGCATCATTTGCATCATTTTTCGCAAGCATCGGGAGCAGCATGCCAGTGATCGTCGATATCAGGACATTTGCCGCCATCGGCGCCGGCGTGATCGGCAGCGGCTGGGTCGCGCGCGCGCTCGCGCACGGCCTTGACGTGCTGGCCTGGGACCCGGCGCCGGGTGCCGAAAAGCAGTTGCGCGAGAACCTTGCGAACGCCTGGCCCGCGCTCGAGCGCGTCGGCCTGCGCGCCGGGGCGTCGCAGGCACGACTGCGCTTCGTGGATACGCTGGTGGCCTGCGTCGCGGACGCGGACTTCATTCAGGAGAGCGCGCCCGAGCGCGCCGAGCTCAAACGCGCGCTGCACGAACAAATCGGTCTTTCCGCAAGGCCCGATGCGCTCATCAGCTCGTCGACCTCGGGCCTGCTGCCGACGGATTTCTACGCGCGCACCGCGCATCCCGAGCGCTGCGTGGTCGGCCATCCATTCAACCCGGTGTACCTGCTGCCGCTCGTCGAGGTGCTCGGCGGCGAGCGCACCGCGCCCGCGGCGCTCGAAGCCGCGCAGCAGGTGTACCGCGCGCTCGGCATGCGGCCGCTGCACGTGCGCAAGGAAGTGCCCGGCTTCATCGCCGACCGGCTGCTCGAAGCGCTGTGGCGCGAGGCGCTGCATCTGGTGAACGACGGCGTCGCAACGACCGGCGAGATCGACGACGCAATCCGCTTCGGCGCAGGAATCCGCTGGTCGTTCATGGGAAGCTTTCTCAGCTACACGCTGGCCGGCGGCGACGCGGGAATGCGCCATTTCATGCAGCAGTTCGGCCCCGCGCTCGAACTGCCGTGGACCCGCCTCGTCGCGCCGCAGCTCAGCGCCGAGCTGATCGAGCGCGTGGTCGACGGCAGCACGCAGCAACTCGGCACGCGCTCGATCAGGCAGCTCGAACGCTACCGCGACGACTGCATCACGAGCGTGCTCGCAGCGATCCACGCCGCGAAGGCGCGCCACGGCCTGCGCGCCGACGAGTAGCGCCGCGGGTTTCGGTCCCCTCACCTTCCAAGAGCGCAAGCCATGCCAGAACTGGAGCTCTACCGCGGCACGGTGCGGCCGGAATGGGTCGATTACAACGGCCACCTGCGCGACGCCTACTACATGCTGATCTTCAGCTTCGCGACCGACGCGCTGATCGAGCGCATCGGCCTCGACGCGGCGACCCGCAGCGCACGCAAGCGCTCGCTCTTCACGCTCGAAGCGCACATCAACTACCTGCACGAAACCCGGCTGGGCGCGCAACTGCGCATCGCTGCGCGGCCCATCGCACACGACGCGAAGCGCCTGCATCTGTACCTCGAAATGTTCGCCGACGCGCGCTCCGATCCGGTCGCGGCGAGCGAGCAGATGCTGCTGCACGTGGACACGGGCGGCCCGCACGCGGTCGCATTCGATCCGGACGTCGCCGCGCGCGTGCAGGCCTTCGCGCACGCCTGCGCCGCGCTGCCGCCGGCGCAATACGCGGGCCGCACGATCGCGCTGCCCCCCGCGCGGCGCGCATGACGCAAGCACCGCAGCCCAACCCC
>NZ_AFAL01000414.1 GCF_000193225.1 Verminephrobacter aporrectodeae subsp. tuberculatae At4
CGCTGCTGCTCTCGCGCGGCGACTGGAGCGTGTTCGTCACGCGCCCGCTGTCGGCCGGCCTGCTCGCCGCCGCCGTGCTGCTGCTCGTCATCGTGCTGCTGCCTTTGGTCAAGCACAAGCGCGAAGAGGCCTTTGTGGAGGGCTGATCATGCTGACCAGAGAGTCCTGCCAGCGAAAACGCCACCCCGCTTGGTGCGTGAAGGCCCTGATGGTCTACGGAGTGTTGATCCTGGCGGCGCTCGTGTTGTCGCTGACCGACGTGGGGTTCAGGTCCGGCTCCGCCGAGAATTTCTCGCTCATGGTGCTGAGCCTGATCGGCGCCGTGGTGCTGGCCTCGGGCTCGTTGCTCAAGACCGTGGCCATGATTCTGCTGGGCCTGCTGATGGGCCTCGTGGGAACCGACTTGACTTCGGGCGTGGTGCGCTTCAGCTTCGACATTCCCGAACTGACCGATGGCATCGGCTTCGTGACCATCGCCATGGGCGTTTTCGGCTACGGCGAGATCATCGCCAACCTGGCCCGCCCCAGCGACCAGCGCGAGGTGGTCACGGCCAAGGTCATCTCGCTGCTCACGCTGGGCATCTACCTGGTGACGGTGCTGATGGTCAGCGCCATAACCATCTACAACATACAGCCCGGCCCCGAGGTGATGATCAACAAGCCGGAACTGTTCCGGGGCCTGGTCGCTTCGATGATAGTCATGCTCATCATCCTGAGCCTGCCGTTGATCGGCATCTGGATCAAGCTGCTGCCCGCGCCGCCCTACCGCTGGCTGTTCCCGTCGATCATGCTGTTCTGCGCGGTGTGCGTGTACGTGATGAGCAGCAACCCCTTCGACATCTGGATGGTCGGCGCCTTTGGCCTGGTGGGCTACGTCTTCCACAAGCTGGGAACCGAGCCCGCCCCCCTGCTGCTGGGCTTCCTCCTGAGTTCGATGATGGAGGAAAACCTGCGCCGCACGCTGCTGCTCTCGCGCGGCGACTGGAGCGTGTTCGTCACACGCCCGCTGTCGGCCGGCCTGCTCGCCGCCGCCGTGCTGCTGCTCGTCATCGTGCTGCTGCCTTCGGTCAAGCACAAGCGCGAAGAGGCCTTTGTGGAGGACTGATCATGCTGGTTGAGACCATCGGCATCCAACTCCGGCAGCTTCGTCCGCGTCACTTTTTCGCTTCACTTGGCTTGGCTGTGAATGGGCAATAGGGTATCCTCCGGCCAAAGCAAGCCCCCGGTGCGACCTCTGCGCGAGCATGCCCCCGGGGGCGTATTTTTTTTCCGGACCGCCCAACTCTCCCTGCCTGGGGCAGCACGAATGGGCCGAATTTGCCAAGCAGGAGGGGCCTTCGCGCCCTTTGTCCGGTCAAGATACTTGCCCGTGCTGGGCAAAGCCTCCATTCCCATCGTGCCCTACAAGACCACAGGTCCCCAGCCAACCTTTTGCGCGACAGCACAGTAGACCGGTGGCGCACAAGGCCGTAGGATTCAATCCGCCAATCCTGCCAATCCCCCCGGAGCCCGTCATGCGAACCACGCAACAAATGCGCATCACCCTGCCCCTCGATATGGCGGACGTGGTGAGAACGAAGGTGCGCTGCGGCGAGTACGCGAGCGAGAGCGAAGTCATCCGCGGCGGCCTGCGGGTGCTGCTCGCGCGCGATCGGGCGGTGGAGAACTGGCTGCACGGCCAAGTGGGGCCGGCCTGCGACGCGCGGATGGCGGACCCATCGCGCGCCGTCACGGCCGAGCAGGTACGCGCCCGGCTCGCCGCCGAGCATGCCAGGACGCGATGAGGCGCCATCGCGTCGTCTTCTCCCCCGAGGCCGAAGAGCAGCTTGCCGCCCCTGTTTCGCTACATGGCGGCAGCGGCCTTGCCCGGTACTACGAAACGATCCTGCGACAAGACGACGGCACGCAAGACCCGGAGCATTGAACGCCCGACCCCAAATTCAGAGGTTCCGCATGCCCGCTTCCGTCCGTCCCACGCAGCACCCCCACCGGGTGATGCTGCACAACGAGGTCCACGCCCGCCCGCCCGAGGCGATGAGCGCCCCGCTGGCCATCGCCCACATCGTGATGCTCGCCGACGCCGCCGAGCGCGAGGCGAGCCGCGCCCACGTGGCGGAGCTCTTGCGCGATCACCACCTGGCGCTGCCCGACGCCGACAGCACCCACCTGCGCATGGACCTGGGGAGCCTGCGCATGCGCTGGGAACTGCACACCGAGTTTGTCTCCTGGACCTTCATGCAGCCCGCCGCGGTCGATTCCCTGGGCGAGCGCGAGCCCGCGAGCGCGGCCGACGCCGTGGCCCACGACTGGCTCGCCGCCTTGCCCGGGCAATGCCTGTGCAGCCTGAACCTGTGGGTCTTGCCGACGCATATCTTTGGCTCGGGCGCCCTGGTGAAGCAACTGCTGAACGAAGACCGGCTGGTCGCGTCCAGCGTGGCCGGCGGGCACGGCGAGGTCTACACCGACTTTGCCATCCACGCCGACGGTTTCTCGCGCATGCTGCTGCTCGCCGGGGGCATGACGCCGCGCCGCCTGGGGCGCCTGGTACAGCGCCTGCTGGAGATCGAGACCTACCGCATGGCGGCCCTGCTGGGTCTGCCCGCCGCGCGCGAGGCGGCCCGTGCGCTGGCCCTTGCCGAGAGCGAACTGGCCGCCCTGGCGCAGGCCATCCGCAGCGCCCGCCGCGACGACGAGGCGGCCCTGCTCGACCGCCTCACGCGCCTGGCCGGGCAGGTGGAGAGCCAGTACGCGGCGACGCAATCGCGCTTCTCGGCGAGCAGTGCGTACTTCGGGCTGCTCGACCGCCGCATCCGCGAGATTGCCGAGTCCCGCCTGGCGGGAATGCAGACCATCGGCGAGTTCATGGACCGGCGCCTGAGCCCCGCGCGCAGCACCTGCGAATGGGCCGCCCGGCGCCAGGATGCGCTGTCTCAGCGCGTCTCCCGCACGAGCAGCCTGTTGCGCACGCGCGTGGAGATCGAGCAGCAGCAAAGCAGCCAGGCGCTGCTGGCCACCATGAACCAGCGCCAGGACCTGCAACTCCGGATGCAGTCCACCGTGGAAGGGTTGTCGGTCGCGGCCATCACCTACTACGTCGTCGGACTCGTGAGCCACCTGGCCAAGGCGGCGCAGCCGCTGGGCTGGCCCCTGTCGCCGGAGAGCACGGTGGCCGGCGCCATCCCCGTGGTTGCCTTCGGCGTGTGGTGCGCGCTCAGGCGCCTGCACCATCGGGTGTTGCGCAGACCCGATTAGCGGCCGGGGCAGCCACGCGAAGCGGCGATGGCGCGCGCCCCGCACTCCTGGCACACTGCATGCTTGGGCGCAGGCCATGCCATCGGGCGCGCGCCACGGTCCATCCCGCATTCCCCAGCGCAGCGCCTGGCGCGCTGCGCTGGGGCGCAATCCCCTGACAGGAAATTCGAACCCCCATGTCTTCGGTCCAACCCATACCGCCGGAGCAGGCCGCGAGCAAGGGCATTGCAACCGGTCTTTTGCTCGCGTTTCTTGGCTCCATCGCCTTCAGCGGCAAGTCCATCATCGTCAAGCTGGCGTACCGCCACGGGGTGGACGCGGTCACGCTCATCATGTACCGCATGCTGTTCGCCCTGCCGATTTTTGTCGTGATGGCCTGGTGGGCGGGCCGGGGCCGGCCGCCGCTGACGCGCAGCGACTGGCTCGGGGTGTTCGGTCTCGGGGTCACGGGCTACTACCTGGCGAGCGCTCTGGACTTTGCCGGCCTGGCCTACATCAGCGCGAGCCTGGAGCGGCTCATCCTGTACCTCAACCCCACGCTGGTCGTGGGGCTCGGCTGGCTGCTGTACGGGCGCACCATCCGCTGGGGGCAGGTGGCGGGAATGCTGCTGAGCTACTGCGGCGTGGTCCTGGTGTTCGGCCGCGAGCTGGGCTCGCAGGGCAACGACGCGGCGTGGGGCGCCCTGCTGGTGTTCCTCAGCACGGTGGCCTACGCCGTCTACCTCGTCTACAGCGGCGAGTTGGTGCGGCGCCTGGGGGCGCTGCGCCTGGTCGGGCTGGCGACCTCGGTGGCCTGTCTGTGCTGCCTGGCGCAGTTTGCGGTGCTGCGGCCGCTCGGCGCGGCGCAGGTGGTGCCCGAGGTGATCTGGCTGTCCATCCTCAATGCCACGCTGTGCACGGCGACGCCGGTGGTGCTGGTGATGATGGCCATCGAGCGCATCGGCGCAGGGATGGCCGCGCAGACGGGCATGGTGGGGCCGCTGTCGACCATTGCCATGGGCGTGTGGATTCTGGACGAGCCCTTCACGCTCTGGGTGGCCGCCGGAACCGCGCTGGTGCTCGCCGGCATATTCCTGTTCACGCGCATGGTGCGCCGCTCCGGGGCCTGATTCCCTCATTGCAGGCGCCCCCGGCCCAACCCCGATAAACTCCCCATCCCGCTGGCGGCGCGTGCCGTTGGCGCTGTTTGCAATCCACAAGACCTTCCCATGTCCCTGATTCCCGTCACCATCCTCACCGGCTTTCTGGGCTCTGGCAAAACGACCCTGCTCAAGCGCTTGCTGGGCGAAGCCCATGGTCAGAAGATCGCCGTGATCGAAAACGAATTCGGCGAAGAGAACATCGACAGCGACATTCTCGTGACCGAGTCCAAGGAGCAGATCCTGCAGATGAGCAACGGCTGCATCTGCTGCACCATCCGCGAAGACCTGCGCGCAACGCTGCAATTGCTCGCCGCCAAGAAGCGCGAGGGCCAGCTCGATTTTGACCGCATCGTGATCGAGACCACCGGCGTTGCCGACCCGGGCCCCGTGGCGCAGACCTTCTTCATGGACGAGGAAATCGCCGCGACCTGCCTGATCGACTCCATCATCACCCTGGTCGACGCCAAGCACGCCGGCCGGCAGCTCGACGAGCGCCAGGAGGCGCGTCGCCAAGTGGGCTTTGCGGACCAGATCTTCCTGTCCAAGACCGACCTCGTGAGCGCCCAGGAGACCGATGCGCTGACCCATCGCCTGAAACACATGAACCCGCGTGCGCCGATCAGGGCCGTGCATTTCGGCGCCGTCGCGCTTGAGGAAGTGCTGGACCTGCGGGGCTTCAACCTGAACGCCAAGCTCGACATAGACCCGGACTTTCTCAAGGAAGAGGCGGCACACGGGCACCCCGGGCACGACCATGCGCATGGCGCGCACTGCGACCACCCCGCGCACCAGCACGACCAGCACGACCACGGCGACCAGGGACGGCACCACCACCACGATGACGACGTGAAGAGCTTCGTCTACCGTTCGCAGCGCCCGTTCGATCCGGTCAAGCTGGAGGATTTTCTCGAGGCCATCGTGAACATTTATGGCCCGCGCATGCTGCGCTACAAGGGCGTGCTGCATATGCGGGGAACCGATCGCAAGGTGATCTTCCAGGGCGTGCACCAGCTCATGGGCAGCGATCTGGGCCCGCCCTGGGCCGATGGCGAGGAGCGCATCAGCAAGATGGTTTTCATTGGCCTCGACCTGCCCCGGGACATCTTCCAGCAAGGGCTGGAGCAGAGCCTGGCCTGACCCGCAGAGACTCGCCGCGAGCTCCGGGGCCGGCGGGTTTGTGCCGTATCCGCAACGCTACCATTTGCGTCAGCCCGGGTCGATACAATCGCCCCCGGGAAAACCCCCGCAAAGCCTGCCCGCGCAGGCAGCGGGGCCCACCCGTATTGCGAGGAGACCAGCCAAGTGAAAGCCGAAACCAGCGCCAGCAAATCCCAGGCGAGCGCCGCCCCTGCCACGGCGAAAAGCGCCGCCACCCCGGTGGCACCGAATGCTGTTGCAAAGTCCGCTCCCAAGGCCGCAGCGCCCAAGGCGGGCGCTGGTTCCGCCACCGCCTCGTCGGCCACGGCTGCGGCGGCTGACCCGCAGCTGCCCACGCGCATGGCCCGACCCTCTTCACGCCTGGCCCAATTGACCGTACCATCCATGGCGCAGTCCGTGGCTTCGACTGCGGCCAAAGCCAGTTACCGACACACCATGCCCACGACCGCGCAAGCGCAGCCCACCTACGCGGTTGCGAAAAAGGATCCCCGGCTGGCGAACAACTGGAAGACCCGGTCCGCCGAAGAGTTGACCGACGCCGAGGTTCTGGCCATGCCCGACAGCGAGTACATGAACGAAAAGCAGATGGCGTTCTTCCGCCTGAAGCTGGTGCAACTCAAGCAAGACATCCACAACAGCGCAGGCGAAACCACCGAGCACCTGCGCGAAGACACCGTGGTCGTCCCCGATCCGGCAGACCGCGCAACGATCGAAGAGGAACACGCCCTGGAACTGCGCACGCGCGACCGCGAACGCAAGCTGCTCAAGAAGATCGAGCAGTCCATCGCGCGCATTGACACGGGTGACTACGGCTACTGCGACGAAACCGGCGAACCCATCGGGGTCGGCCGCCTGATCGCGCGCCCCACGGCCACGCTGTCGCTGGAGGCGCAGCAACGCCGCGAACTCAAGCAAAAGATGTTCGGTGATTGAACAGACCATCCCTTTGCGCACTGTGAACCCCGAACATGAGCAAGGAAGACTCCACACCCGGTGGGCTGTTGTCGAAGGTGGTGCGGTTCGTGCGCAACCCCACGACTGACTGGCGCTCGCTGAATACGTTGCAGGACGATAAGGAGAGCCTCTACAGCAAGCAGATGCTCAAGGAAATGATCGAGCGCAAGCGCCGCAACGACTTCGTTCGGCAGCGCGAATTCGATCAGCTGCGCCGGCTGCGCCAGCGCGGCGTGCAGCCGGGGCGGCGCGTGGCAGCAGACCCCGCGGCGCAACCCTCGTTCTTCCACAGCAGCATGGTCATGCCCGACGAGCGCGCGGACACGCTCAAGAAGATCGACGAGATCGAAGCGCAGATGGCGCAGCAGTGGTGGAAGAGCAAACCGGGCGCGGGGGATGCGCCCGCCCGCCCGCCGGTCGCCGCCGACGTGCAGGCCACGGACGCGCAGGCTTACGCGCCCACGGTCCCGGCCAGTCTGCAGGCGCTGCTCGAACCCCCGCCCCCGCCCGCGGTTGCGCCCTTGTTCGCAAACGACAGCTCGGCGATTGGCTGGTTTGCCGGAACCACGGTGCCCGCAGCCGGGTACCCGGCGCAGGCGCCCCTGGGTCCTGCGCCTGCCCCAAGAAGGCCCGCGCCCATTCCCGCCCCCGCACCCGCGCCGGCCCCCGTACTCGCGCCCAGGGAATTCGTGCACGAACCCGATCTGGAAGAAGCCGCCATCCTCTTTGCCAATGGCGACCATGCGGGGGCGGAGTCCGGCCTGCTGGAGGTGCTGGCCCAGCGCCAGCAGGACGCGCCCGAGCAGCAGATCGAGGTCTGGATGACGCTGTTCGACCTGTACCGCGCCATTGGGCGCAACGACCGTTTCGAGTCCCTGGCGATCGACTTTGCCGCCCGCTTCAACCGCTCCGCGCCACTGTGGTTCTCGATGCCCGAGCAACTCGGAATGGCCGGCGCCGCAGCCCCTGCGGAAGGCGCCGTGGCGGCGTCCGCCGTGCACCGCGATTTCAACTGGCATGCTCCTGCCATGCTGGCCGTGACCTCCGTGGCGGCGCTGCAGGCGTCGCTAGCGCGCGCCGACGGGCCCTGGCCCCTGTTCTGGGAGCGCCTGACGGACATCGACCCGGCGGCTGTGCCCCTGCTGACGAACCTGTTCGTCCAGTGGGCGAACCAGGAGGGCCAGTTCGTGTTCTCGGGCGTGGAACGGCTCAACGCCCTGCTCGGCGCCAAGACCCCTTCGGGCGAGCGCTCGCACAGCCCCGATTGGTGGCTTCTGCGCATGGCCGTGCTGCGCCTCATGGACAAGCTCGACGAATTCGAACTGGTGGCGCTCGATTACTGCGTGACCTACGAGGTCTCGCCCCCGGCCTGGGTCGCGCCACGCTGCGGGTATCGCTGCGACGAGGGCGCATCCTCGGATGAGGCCCCGCTGGCGCCAGACAACGGCAACAGCGGCCACAGCGACTTCATGGCCTCGGACCTGGGCGAACTGTCCGCGCCGCCGGACACCGTGCCCGCAGCACAGCTCAGCGGCCATATCGACGGCAGCGCCACGCCGCTGCTGGCGCCTTTCGATGGCCTGCTGCGCCCCGGCGTGCCGTTTTCCATTGCCTGCGACATGCTCATCCGCGTGGACTTTGCCGCGGCGGGCTCGGTGCTCAACTGGGCCGCTGAGCAGCAGGGGCGCGGCCACGTCGTCGCGTTTCATAACTTGCAGCGGCTGGTGGCGATTTTCTTCAACGTGATCGGTATCAACGAGCACGCCTGGGTGCTTCCGCGCAAGAACTGAAGGCGCCCATGCCCCGTGCCGCCCGGCTTGCAAAATGCCGGGCCACCTCCACCTGCGGCAGTCATGAACCCATCCACAGAGAATCCGGTGTTTCACGGCACCACCATCCTGAGCGTGCGCCGCGAGACGCCCCAAGGCGTGCAGGTGGCCATTGGCGGCGACGGCCAGGTCACCCTGGGCAACGTCGTCGTCAAGGGCTCGGCGCGCAAGGTGCGCAAACTGCACCACGGCAAGGTGCTCGCGGGTTTCGCCGGCGCCACCGCCGACGCCTTCACCCTTTTCGAGCGCTTCGAGGCCAAGCTCGACAAGCACCAGGGCCACTTGGTGCGCGCCGCGATCGAACTGACGCGGGACTGGCGCACCGACCGCGTGCTGCGCCGCCTCGAAGCCATGCTCGCCGTGGCCGACCTGCAGGCCTCGCTCATCATCACCGGCAACGGCGACGTGCTCGAACCCGAGCGCGGCATCGTGGCGATCGGCTCGGGCGGCGCGTACGCGCACTCGGCCGCCAGGGCCTTGCTTGAGCACACCGACCTTTGCGCGCAGGACATCGTCAAAAAATCCCTGGAGATCGCAGGCGAGCTGTGCATCTACACCAACATGCAGCACAGCATCGAGACGCTGTAGGACGCCGTACCGGCGCGTACAGTGCGCCCGCCCCGACCCGCTCCACCCCGCGGGCGTACCGCACAATGCCCTGTTTTCAATCGTTTTGAGCGCTCCATTGATTGTTTCAGCGCCCAAGCCTCGCGCCACCAGGAAATCCGCCATGTCGTCCATGACCCCCCAGGAAATCGTCTCCGAACTCGACAAGCACATCGTGGGCCAGACCAGCGCCAAGCGCGCCGTGGCCATTGCGCTGCGCAACCGCTGGCGCCGCCAGCAGGTGCAGGGCAACCTGCGCCAGGAGATCACGCCCAAGAACATCCTCATGATCGGCCCCACCGGCGTGGGCAAGACCGAGATCGCCCGCCGCTTGGCCAAGCTTGCCGACGCGCCCTTCATCAAGGTCGAGGCCACCAAGTTCACCGAGGTCGGCTACGTGGGCAAGGACGTGGACGCCATCATCCGCGACCTGGCCGAAATGGCCGTCAAGCAGACGCGCGAATCCGAGATGCACAAGGTGCGCAAGCGCGCCGAGGACGCGGCCGAGGAGCGCGTTCTGGACGCGCTGATCCCGCCCGCCCGGGGCGTCGCGGGCACCGAAGCCAGCACCGACAGCACCGCCCGGCAGGTGTTTCGCAAGAAGCTGCGCGAAGGCGCGCTCGACGACCGGGAAATCGAGATCGACGTCTCCGAAGGCCGGCCGCAGCTCGAAATCATGGGCCCCCAGGGGCTCGAAGAAATGACCGAGCAACTGCGCGGCATGTTCAGCCAGCTCGGGCAGGACAAGCAGCGCACGCGCCGGTTAAGGATCGCCGAGGCGCTACAGCGCATCACCGATGAAGAGGCGGGCAAGCTCGTCAACGAGGAGGAGATCAGGACCCGGGCCGTGGCCAACGCCGAGCAGAACGGCATCGTCTTCATCGACGAAATCGACAAGGTCGCCACGCGCCAGGAAACCAGCGGCGCCGACGTGTCGCGCCAGGGCGTGCAGCGCGACCTGCTGCCGCTGGTCGAGGGCACCACCGTATCGACCAAGTACGGCATGATCAAGACCGACCACATCCTGTTCATCGCCTCCGGGGCGTTTCACCTGGCCCGGCCGAGCGACCTGATTCCCGAGTTGCAGGGGCGCTTTCCGATCCGCGTCGAGCTCGAATCGCTGTCGGTGCAGGACTTCGAGGCCATCCTCACGCAGACGCACGCATCGCTGGTCAAGCAATACCAGGCGCTGCTGGCGACCGAGGGCGTGACGCTGGACTTCGCCCCGCAGGGCATCACGCGCCTGGCGCACATCGCCTTCGAGGTCAACGAACGCACCGAGAACATCGGCGCGCGCCGCCTCTCCACCGTCATGGAGCGGCTGCTCGACGAAGTCAGCTTTGGCGCCACGAGCCTGTCGGGCCAGACCGTCACCGTGGACGCCGCGTATGTCGACGAGCGCCTGCAGACCTTGAGCCAGGACGAGGATCTTTCGCGCTACATCCTTTGAGCGCAGTTTTTCTTGAGACGTCACTTCCACAAGGCTTCCCAAGTACCTATTTTTAATGCGTTTTATTCTCTGCGGACCGCGCAATGAATCCTAAGTCCCTGATTTCGCTGTAAGAATTTGTTTGGGCAGCGCTTGCTCGCTGTGCTTTTCCTGCTACAGTGCAAAAAAGTGCATTTAAGTGGTGAAAAGTGCCCTTCAGGTCTGTTGCACGGGCCGGAGGGCAAACCGAGCTGAAAGTCTGTCCGTGTTTCAAGGGGCCTCGTCGCTAAGTCTGGATGCGAAGGGTCGGCTATCCGTGCCGACCCGGCATCGTGACGTCCTGGTGGCGAACGCTGCGGGCCAATTGACCATCACCCGGCACCCGCACGGCTGCCTGATGGTCTTTCCCCGCCCCGAGTGGGAGAGGTTCCGCGAGCGCATCGCCCAACTGCCCATGTCCGCGCAGTGGTGGAAGCGCATTTTTCTGGGCAACGCCATGGACGTGGAAATGGACGCCACGGGCCGCGTGCTAGTCTCACCCGAACTGCGCACGGCCGCAGGCATCTCCAAGGACGCCATGCTCTTGGGCATGGGCGACCATTTCGAACTCTGGGACAAGGCGAGCTACGACGCGCAGGAGGCCAGGGCCATGCAGGGCGACATGCCGGATGTCTTCAAGGAATTCTCCTTTTAAGGCGCACCGTGGCAGACGCTTTGCAACACACCACCGTCCTGCTCGAAGAGGCCGTGAGCGCGCTGCTCGGTGCCGCCGGGCCCGCGCCCGCGGGCACCTGGGTCGATGCGACATTCGGGCGCGGAGGGCATGCGCGTCTGATCCTGCAGCGGCTCGGACCGCAGGGGCGGCTCGTGGCCTATGACAAGGATCCCGAGGCCGTCGCCGAAGCAACGCGCATCACCGATGCGCGTTTTTCCATTCGGCACCAGGGCTTTCGCGAACTCGCGGACCTGCCCGCGGGCAGCGTGGCCGGCGTGCTCATGGACCTGGGCGTGAGCTCGCCCCAGATCGACAGCCCCGGGCGGGGCTTCAGTTTCCGTTTTGACGGTCCGCTGGACATGCGCATGGACACCACGCGCGGCGCAAGCGTGGCCGATTGGTTGGCTGCGGCCGAAACAGGACAGATTGCGGAGGTATTGCGTGATTACGGCGAAGAACGGTTTGCTGGCTCCATTGCAAAGGCGATTGTTGCTCAGCGCGAGAAACGGGGCGCGCTCGTCGGCACCGCCGAACTGGCCGATCTCGTGGCGCGCACGGTCAAAACCCGCGAGCCGGGCCAGAACCCTGCAACGCGCACATTTCAAGCTTTTCGGATTTTCATTAACGCCGAACTTGAAGAACTGCAACAAGCGCTAGAGGCCAGCCTCGCGGTGCTGTGCCCGGGCGGGCGTCTGGTGGTGATCAGTTTCCATTCGCTGGAAGACCGCATCGTCAAGCGCTTCATCGCCAAGCATGCGCGCGAGGCCTTCGATCGCCGTGCGCCGTTTGCCGCGCCGCAGGCGATGCGACTCGTGGCGCTGGGGCGCGTGCGGCCCGGTGCCGCCGAAGTCGCGGCGAACCCGCGCGCGCGCAGCGCGACCATGCGCGTCGCCGAGCGCACCGGGGCCTGACACGATGGCCCGCCTGAACGCCGTCCTGCTGCTGGCCGTGCTGACGAGCGCGGTCTATCTGGTGCACACCCAGTACGAGTCGCGCCGCCTGTTCACCGAACTCGATCGCGCGCACGCGCAGGCGCGGCGCCTGGAGACCGAGTACCGGCGGCTGCAGGTGGAAAAGCGCGCGCAGGCGACGCCGCTGCGCATCGAAAAGATGGCCCGCGGGCAGCTGAACATGCTCCCGGCGACGCCGGCAATCACCCAGTACGTGACCGATCCACAGGGTGCCCAACCATGAGCCGCAGCGTGCGCTACGCATCCAGTCCGCTGCTGGCGAGCAAGACGCCCGTCTGGCGCAGCAAGTTCATCGTGGCGCTGATCGCGCTCGGCTTCATGGGGCTGGGCGCGCGCGCGGCCTACGTGCAGGTGTTCGGCAATGCCTTCTTCCAGCGCCAGGGCGCGGTGCGCTTCGCGCGCACGCTGGAGTTGCCCGCGAACCGCGGCAAGATCCTGGACCGCAACGGCCTGATCCTCGCCTCCAGCGTTCCCGCGACCAGCATCTGGGCGATTCCCGAGGACGTGGACCAGGACGCGCCCGCGGTCCGCGCGAAGCTCGAGGAACTCGCCAAACTGCTCGACATGCCGCTGGCGCAGCTGCACGGAAAGCTCGCCGACGAGGACAAGACCTTCGTCTGGATCAAGCGCCAGCTCGACTGGCACGTGGGCCAGCGGATTGCGGCCCTGGGGATCCGGGGCATCTACCAGCGCGAGGAATACAAGCGCCAGTACCCCGAGGGCGAGGCGGCGGCGCACGTGGTCGGCTTCACGAACGTCGAGGACCTGGGCCAGGAGGGCGTGGAGCTGGCTTTCAACGACCTGCTCGCGGGCCGCGCCGGATCGCGCCGCGTGATCAAGGACCGCCTGGGCCGCGTGGTCGAGGGCCTGGGCGAGGGCGTCCCGCCCGTGGACGGGCGCGACATGCAGCTGTCCATCGACAGCAAGGTGCAGTTCTTCGCGTACCAGAAGCTGCGCGACCAGGTGGCGGTGCACAAGGCGCGTGCCGGCAGCGTGGTGGTGCTCGACGCGCACACGGGCGAATTGCTGGCCTTGGCCAACTACCCGAGCTACCTGCCCGGGCAGCGCCAGCACCTCAGCGGCGAGCAGCTGCGCAACCGCGCGCTCACCGACGTGTTCGAACCCGGATCGACGATGAAACCGTTCACCATCGGCCTGGCGCTGGAGACCGGCCGCGTGCGCCCCGAGACCCCGATAGACACGAACCCGGGACGCATCACGATCACCGGATCGACCATCTCCGACACGCACAACCATGGCCTGCTCACGGTCGAGGGGGTGATCCAGAAATCGAGCAACGTGGGAACCACCAAGATCGCCATGCAGCTGCCGGCGCGCGAGATGTGGGAGACCTTCTCCGCCGCAGGCTTCGGGCAAAAGCCGCAGCTGCGCTTTCCCGGCGTGGTCAGCGGCCGCCTGCGTCCCTACAAGAGTTGGCGCCCGGTGGAGCAGGCGACCATGGCCTACGGCTACGGCCTGTCGGCCAGCCTGCTCCAGATGGCGCGCTCGTACACCGTGTTTGCCAATGGGGGCCGGGTGATTCCGGCAACGCTGCTCAAGACCGACGTGGCGGCCGTGGGCGTTCCCGTGTTCTCCGAACGCACGGCCGATCAGGTGCGCCGCATGCTGCAATTGGCCGCGGGCCCGGGCGGAACGGGCCAGAAGGCGCAGACCCTGGGCTACTCGGTCGGCGGCAAGTCGGGCACCGCGCGCAAGCAGGAGGGCCGCAACTATGTGTCGGGCAAGTACCGCGCCTGGTTCGTCGGCATGGCCCCGATCGACGCGCCGCGCATCATCGTCGCGGTGATGATCGACGAGCCCGGAGGCGGCCAGTTCTACGGCGGCGCGGTGGCTGCGCCCGTGTTCAGCGAGGTCGTTCAGCAGACGCTGCGCATGCTCGGCGTTGCGCCCGACATGGCCGTGAAACCGCACATCGTGGCCGACGCGGAGCCGGAGCCGCTGTGATGCCCGTGATGACGCCCACGATGCACAACCCGCCGCACGCGCTCGATGGCGCAGACGCGGCCGTGCAATGGCTGCGCGCGCGCGTCAGCGGCAGCCTGCACGCGGACAGCCGCCGGATCGCCCCGGGCGACGGCTTCGTCGCCTGGCCCGGCGCCGTCACCGATGGCCGCGCCCACGTGGCCGACGCGCTGGCGCGCGGCGCTGCGGCCTGCCTGGTCGAGCAGGCGGGCGTGCAGGGCTTCGCCTTCCCGCACGCGCAAATCGCCGCCCTGCACGGCCTCAGAGCCGCGGCCGGGCCGATCGCGGCGCAGTGGTTCGGGCAGCCCGCCGAGCGGCTCGCCGTGCTCGCCGTCACCGGAACCAACGGCAAGACGAGCACCGCATGGTGGATCGCGCAGGCCCTGAATGGGCTCTGCGGCCGCGCACCGGCGGCGCAGAAGCAATGTGCGCTCGTCGGCACCCTGGGCCTGGGGGTTGCGCCGGCGCTCGAGGCCACGGGCCTGACCACGCCGGACCCGTTCCAGTTGCAGAGCGCGCTGAGCCGGTTCGCGCAGCAGGGGCTGACGGCCTGCGCCGTCGAGGCTTCGTCGATCGGCCTGGCCGACGCCCGGCTCGATGGAACGCGCATCCGCACGGCCATCTTCACCAATTTCACGCAGGACCACCTCGACTACCACGGCAGCATGGCCGGCTACTGGCGCGCCAAGCGCGCGCTGTTCGACTGGCCCGGCCTGCGCGCCGCGGTCGTGAATGTGGACGACCCTGCGGGCGCCCGGCTGCACGCTGAGCTCCAGGGGCGCGCGCTCGACCTGTGGAGCATCTCGGCCCGCGGCGCGGCGCGCCTGGCGGCCCGGGACATCGCCCCGGGTGCGCAGGGGCTGCGCTTTACCCTGCACGAGGAGGGCGCAGAGCAACAGCTGTTGCTGCAAACCCATGTGATCGGCGAGTACAACGTGCTCAACCTGCTCGGCGTTCTGGCCACGCTGCGCAGCCTGGGCGTTGCGCTGCGCGACGCGGTCGCGGCCTGCGCGCCGTTGCAGCCCGTCCCGGGCCGCATGCAGCAGCTGGCGCTGGCCGGTCAACCGCTGGTCGCGGTGGACTACGCGCACACCCCCGACGCGCTCG
>NZ_AFAL01000413.1 GCF_000193225.1 Verminephrobacter aporrectodeae subsp. tuberculatae At4
CCCCCCCAGGGCGACTACAGCCTGCGCAGCCGCTCCAGCGCCGCGCGCAGCGTGGCTTCCTTTTTGGCAAAGCAAAAGCGCACCACGCGCTGCTCGAAGCCGTCGCCGTAGAAGGCCGACAGCGGAATCGCCGCAACGCCGATCTCGCGCGTCAGCCACTGGCAGAAGTCGGATTCGCTGCGCTCGCTCACGGCGGAGATGTCCACGCACTGAAAGTAGCTCCCTGCGCTTGGCAGCAGCCGCAGGCGCGAGCCTGCGAGCCCCTCGCGGAACAGGTCGCGCTTGGCCTGGTAGAACGCGGGCAACTGCAGGTAGGGGGCAGGGTCTTGCAGGTACTCCGCCAGGCCATGCTGCATGGGGGTGTTCACGGTGAATACGTTGAACTGGTGCACCTTGCGGAACTCCGCCGTGAACTGCGCCGGGGCTGCAACCGAGCCGACCTTCCAGCCCGTGACGTGAAAGGTCTTGCCAAAGCTCGAGACGATGAAGGCCCGCGCGGCCAGGCCCGCGAAGCGTGCGGCGCTCTGGTGCTCGGCGCCGTCGAACACCATGTGCTCGTACACCTCGTCGCTGATGAGCACGACGGCGGTGGGCGCGAGCAGGTCTTCGAGCTGGCGCATTTCGGCGGCGCTCCAGACGGTCGCGCCGGGGTTGTGCGGGCTGTTCGTGATGATGGCGCGGGTGCGCGGCGTGATCGCGGCGCCGATGCGCGCAAAGTCCGGGCGAAAGCTCCCCGGCGCCAGGGGAACGCGCACGGCGCGGCCGCCGGCCAAGTCGATGTTCGGCACGTAGCTGTCGTAGCAGGGGTCGAGAACGATGACTTCGTCGCCCGGGTGCACGATTGCCAGCAGCGCGGTGAGGATGGCCTGGGTGGCGCCCGCGGTGATGGTGATTTCGGTGTCCGCGCTGTACCGGCGGCCGTGCAGCGCCTCGATCTTGTCGGCAACGGCCGCGCGCAGCGCAGGGATTCCCGGCATCGGCGGGTATTGGTTGTGCCCGGCCTGCATGGCCCGGGTCACGGCGTCCGGCAGCGCGCGGTCGCAGGCAAAGTCGGGAAACCCCTGGCCCAGGTTCACGGCCCGGTGCTCGGCCGCGAGCGCGGACATGACGGTAAAGATGGTCGTTCCCACCTGCGGCAGCCGGCTGACCAGGCGGGGTGGGGCGGCGGTATGGGCGGTGTCGGCGGCTGGGGTCATGGTGCGGGTCCGGGGCGGGGGGTCAGAGCTCGTAGTCGTTGACGTGCCCGCTCATGGCGCGGGCGATCAGTTCGCGGCTCAGCCGGTCGCTGATCAGTTCGGCGAAGCGGTAGACGAAATTGCGCAGGTAGGCGCCGCGCTTGAAGGCCACACGGGCGACGTTCTGGCCAAAGAGCTGGCCCATGGGGCGCACCGCGAGGTCGCCGACCGGGTCGTCGCGCATGGCCATTTCGGCGACGATGCCGACGCCCAGGCCGAGCCGCACATAGGTCTTGATGACGTCGGAGTCAATGGCTTCGAGGACCACGCGCGGTTGCAGCTTGCGCGCGCCGAAGGCCTGGTCGATCTTGCCGCGGCCAGTGAACGAGGGGTGGTAGGTGATGAGCGCTTCGTGCGCCAGGTCTTCCAGGCCGATGCGCTCCTTGTGCGCCAGCGGGTGCTCGTTCGGGACGACCAGCACATGCTGCCACGCGTAGCACGGCAGCGTGACGAGTTCCGGGTAATCCGCAAGGGACTCGGTGGCCATGCCGATTTCCGCCACCTCGTCGATGACCATGCGCGCCACTTCGTGCGGCGTGGCCTGGTGCAGGCTGATGTGCACCTTGGGGTAGGCCTCGCGCAGGCCGGCCACGGGAACGGGCAGCACGTAGCGCGCCTGGGTGTGGGTGGTGGCGATGCTCAGGGTGCCGCTGTCCTGCGCGCTGAACTGTTCGCCGATGCGCCGCAGGTTGCCCACCTCGCGCATGATGATCTCCACGCTGCGCAGAACGTGCTGACCCGGCTCGGTGATGCGCTTGAGGCGCTTGCCATGGCGCGCGAAGATGTCCACGCCCAGTTCCTCCTCCAGCTCGATGATGGCCTTGGACACGCCCGGCTGCGAGGTGTGCAGCGCTTTGGCGGCCTCGGTCAGATTGAGGTTGCGGCGTGCCGCTTCCTGAACGAAGCGGAATTGGTGCAGGTTCATGTCGGGTTCAGAGCAAGGGATCTCATTCGCAAGCGATGTCGGCCATCAATGCGGTCATGCGCGGATCTTCGCCGATCGCCGCCTGCACGTGGAACTGCACGCCGGGGTGGGCGCAGCGCAGCTGCGCCACGAGCCGGGGCAGGTCCTCGCGCGCATGCCTGCCGCTGCCCAGGAACATGGGGACCACGGTGAGCCGCGTGGCGCCGCGTGCGACGAGCCGCGCGGCCGCCTGCGCGAGCGACGGAGCGCAGCCCTCCAGATACGCGCAGGCCACGCTGCGACCCGGGTGGCTGGTGCGAATGCGCGCCGCGACCGCCTCCACCGGAGCGCGCCACAGCGGGTCCCGCGAGCCGTGGGAAAAAAGGACGATGGCCTGGCCCATGGTGGCGGCGTGGATGCCGTTCAACGCCGCAGCACCAGCCAGCCAAAGGCGGCCAGCGAGAGCAGCGAATAGATCAGCCCCGGCGCGGCGGCGGTCAGCCAGGGAGACCAGTTCTGCAGGTTGCCTGCGTAGCCGAAGATGTTGTTCAGCAGGAAGAAGCTGATTCCGGCCATGACCCCGGCAAAGACCTGGCCCGCAATTCCGGCGGAGCGGAAGTGCAGATAGGCAAAGGGCAGGGCGAGCACCACCATCACCAGGCAGCTCAGGGGGTAGAACACCTTGCGCCAGAACTCGATCTCGTAGCGCTGGGCCGATTGGGCGTTGGTGTTCAGGTGGCGGATGAACTGGAACAGGTCCAGCGTCGCCATGCGGTCGGGCCGCAGCAGGGACGCGGCGACCATGTCGGCGCTGATGGTGGTGCGCCATTGCAGGCTGGGGGCGTCGAGGTACTGCACGTGCGCCGCATCGTTCGCGTCGCCCTGGTCGAAGCGGCTGCGCTGCACCTGCTCCAGCGTCCAGGCGCCGTCCGGTCCGAACTGGCCCGAGACGGCCCGCGTCTGCGAGGCCAGGCGGCCCTTGGCGTCGAACTCGAAAATGCGCACGCCGAGCATTGCGCCCCCGGTGCTCAGGGCGTGCACGTTCACCGCGAAGGAATGCGTGTTCTGGCGCTCCTTGAGCCAGGCGCCGGTGGCGCCCGAGGTCAGGCGCCCGAGATGGATCGCCTTGATTTGCTGGGCGCTGCGCTCCGTCAGCGGCGCGAGGTAGTCGCCGAGCGCAAAGGTCAGCAGCACGAAAAAGCCGCCCAGCGTGAGCAGCGTGCGCAGGGCCTGCCAGGGGCCCATTCCGCTGGTGCGCATGATGGTGAACTCGGAGCTTTGCGCGAGGCGGGCCATCACGAAGATGGTTCCTATGAGCACCGTGATCGGCAGCAGCTCGTACAGGTGGCTCGGAACGCCCAGGGCCACGAACAGCAGCGCGTGCGAGAGCTGGTAGCCCTCGGCGTCCGCCAGGCCGACCCAGCGCAGCTCATCGACCACGTCGAAAAAGAAGAACAGCGCCAGAAAACCCGCCGTGACGAAGGCGACCGCCGACAGGGCCTCGCGGTGGATCAGGCGGCGCAGGGTCTTCATGCGCGCGCCCCCGGCCCGCGGGACGGTCGCAGGCGCAGCAGGCTCCATTGGTTGTGGCGCAGCGCCAGGAGCGCCAGTGCCAGGAGCAGCATGCCGCCGTGCAGCAGCAGCATGAAGTTCGCCAGGCCCAGCCGGCCCGCGCCGATCCAGCTCTGACCGAGCGCCATCAGGTTGTAGTAGACGATGAAGGCGAACAGCGCAACCACCATGCTGGCGCTGCGCGCCGTGCGCGGATTGCGGCTCGTCACGGCCAGCCCGAGGAGAACGAAATTCGACGCGGCCAGTGCCAGCCCCAGGCGCCAGCCGAGTTCCGCGCGGGACGCGGGCAGGGGCTGCATGAGCAGATCGTAGGTGGTGCGGGTCTTGAGCGCGATGGCCTCGGCGGAGCCCGGCGGGGTCGAGCCGATGCGCGTCGTGTACTCGGAAAACTCGCTCACCATGACGCCGGGCTTGTCGCGCTCGACCTCCAGCCGCTGCCCATTGCTGAGCACGACCATGCGCTCGCCGTCGCGGGTCTCGATGCGCACGCTGCGCGCGGAGGTGACGGATTCACGCCGGTCATCGGTGGCGGCAATGAAGACGTTGTTGCCCGCCTGCGCGTCGGAGCTGTCCTTGTCGATGAAGAACACCCGGCTGCCGTTGGACGACTCCTGAAACTCGCCGGGCGCAATGCGGTCGATGTCGCTGCGCCGCTCGTAGCGGGTCCTGAGCTCCTGGATCTGCGCGTTCGCCCAGGGCCAGACGAGCAGCGAGAGCACGGCAACCAGCGCCACCACCGGCCAGGCAAAGCGCAGCAGGGGCCTGAGCAGGCTGGCCAGGCCCCGGCCGCTGGCGAACCAGATCACCATCTCGCTGTCGCGGTACATGCGCGACAGCATGCCGACCACGGCAATGAACAGGCTCAGGCCGAGAATCGCGGGCAATTGCCCCAGAACGGTAAAGCCCATGACCAGCGTCACGTCGGAAGGGCTGACGTTGCCCCGGGACGCCTGGCCCAAGGTACGGATGAGCATCATGGTCATGACCACGGTCACCAGCACCACCAGCGTCGCGCCGAAGCTGCGCGCCAACTCCTTGCGGATGGATGAATCGAATAACATCAGCTTCGTCAAGGAAAGCGCCAATTATGAACTTCGATCTCAAAACCCTGAGCTTGGCCGCGGCCGCTGCGCAGACATGCGACCTGCTGCTGGTCCTCATCCCCGAGGGCTTCAGGCCGGGGCAGGACGCCCTGTCCACGCTGGCCGCGCTGGCGCTCAGGAGCGGCGACCTGGTGCTCAAAGCGGGCAAGCAATTGCATCTGTACCAGCCACCTGCCGTGGCCGCGCGCCGCGTGGTGCTGGTCGGCGCGGGCGATGGCTCTGCCCGGGCGGTGCAGCAGGCGCTGCTCGCAGCAGGCCCCGCGATCCAGGCGCCCCAGACCAAGCGCCTGGTGCTGTGCCTTGCGGGGGCCGTCAGCGCGGGCGCCGTGAGCACCGCGCTGCAGGCGCTCGCCGAAGCCAGCTACGTCTACACCAGCACCAAACCCACGGCGCAGGCGCGCAGCCTGCAGCGCTGCGTCGTGGGGGTTCCCGACGCCGCCGCGGTCCGGGACGCATTCGACCGCGGCGTGGCGCTGGTGGCGGGCGTGGAGCTGGCCCGCGAATGGGGCAACCGCCCGGCCAACCATGCCACCCCGAGCCTGTTGGCCGACGCTGCGAGGGCGCTGGCGAAACTGCCGCGCATCCAGTGCAAGGTGCATGGCCCCGCCGAAGTGGCCCGCCTGGGGATGGGCGCATTCATGGCCGTCGCGCGCGGCTCCGAAGAGCCTCTGCGTTTCATCGAACTGCGCTACGGCGGGGCCGCCAAGGACCAGGCGCCCGTGGTGCTCGTGGGCAAGGGAATCACCTTCGACACCGGGGGCATCTCGATCAAGCCCGCAGCCGAGATGGACGAGATGAAGTTCGACATGTGCGGCGCCGCCAGCGTGCTCGGGGCGTTCCGCGCCCTGGGCGAGTTGCAGCCCGCGATCAACGTGCTGGGCCTGATCCCGGCGTGCGAGAACATGCCCGACGGACGCGCCGTCAAGCCCGGCGACGTGGTCACCAGCCTGAGCGGGAAAACCATCGAGGTTCTGAATACCGACGCCGAAGGGCGCCTCGTGCTGTGCGACGCGCTGAGCTACGCCGCGCGCTTCAAGCCCGCCGCCGTGGTCGACGTCGCCACCTTGACCGGGGCCTGCATGATCGCGTTGGGCAACGTGCGCAGCGGGCTGTTTGCCAACGACGACGGCCTGGCCGCGGCGCTGCACGCGGCCGGCGAGGCGGCGCTCGACACCTGCTGGCGCATGCCGCTGGACGACGACTACGCCGAGGGCCTGAAGAGCAATTTTGCCGACATGGGCAACGTCGCGGGCCGCGCCGGCGGCGCCATCACCGCGGCCAAGTTCCTGCAAAAGTTCGTCGGCGAAATGCCCTGGGCGCACCTGGATATCGCCGGAGCGGCCTGGAAGAGCGGCACCGCCAAGGGCGCCACGGGGCGGCCGGTGGGCCTGCTCGTGCACTACCTGTTGGGTCAGGCGGCGCAGCGCGCCCCATCCGAGCCCGCGCCGCGTGCTGCATCCAAATCCGCGCAACGCGCCACCGCATCCAAACCCGCGGCGCGCGCCGTGCCCCGGCGTGCGCCGCGCGCGAGGGCTTCCTGAACACGCAGCGGTGGCATGACCGAGGTCGCTTTCCACTTCAACGCGCCGGACAAGCTGGCCTACGCCTGCCGCTTTGCGCGCAAGGTGCAGCGCAGCGCAACCCGCCTGGTGATCGCCGCGCCCGCAGAGACGCTGGAGTCCCTGGACCGCATGCTCTGGACGCTCGCGCCGCAGGATTTCGTCGCCCACTGCCGGGACGACGCGCCCGAAGACCTGCTCCACGCGTCGCCGGTTCTGCTGACTTCGCACGCGCGCCGCGCGGCGCACCACGAGGTGCTGCTGAACCTCGCCGCCGAAGTCCCCGATGGCTTCGACCGCTTCGAGCGACTGGTCGAAGTGGTGAGCGTGCAGGACGCGGTGGACCGCGACGCGGCGCGTGCGCGCTGGCGCCACTATGCCTCCTTGGGATACACCATCGTGCGCCATGATCTGGTGCTGAAAGCGGGCTGATGGCAGACACGCCGCCGCGCTTCGTTCCGCTGCTCACCGAAGTGGTGCAGCCGCCCGCCTCCCTCCCGGACAGCCCGCCACCCGCTGCGCCCCGCCCGCTTCCCGAGGAAGTGGAGGACTACCTGGTGCAGCGCGTCATGCAGCACGTGGACAGGCTGCTGGAGACGCACCTGCAAGAAGCCATCGCCACCCTGCTGAAAGAGCAGGCGCTGCCCGGGCTGCGCGCAGAGATCGGGTCGCTGGTGCGCCATGCGGTGCACCAGGCCGCGGCGCAATCCCGGACCGACGGCGCGCCCCCGCAGTGAAGCAATGACGACGCGCCGCCGTGCTGCGCTTCCTTACATTTGCTCGTGGTTTCCCATGCGCTCTGGCGCGCAAATTGCGCTATGGTCACCCGCGCTGAGACACGCAACGGGTTCTCGGCGTTTATCTTTACGGGAGATTTGATATGCAATTGAAGCTGAAACTGACCGTGCTTGCTGTCGTCGCTGCTGCGGGCGGCGGCGTGGCCTGTGCGCAGGAGCAGGTGGTCAAGATCGGCCACGTGGCACCGCTTTCCGGCCCCCAGGCGCACTACGGGAAGGACAACGAAAACGGCGCACGCATGGCCATCGAGGAATTGAACGCCCAAGGCATCACCATCGGCGGCAAGAAAATCCGCTTCGAGTTGCAGGCCGAAGATGACGCCGCCGACCCGAAGCAGGGCGCGGCCGTCGCGCAGAAGCTGTGCGACTCGAAGGTCGCGGGCGTCGTCGGCCACCTGAACTCCGGCACCACCATTCCCGCGTCCAAGATCTACCACGACTGCGCAATCCCGATGGTCACGGGCGCTGCGACCAACCCCAACCTGACCAAGCCCGGCTACAAGACCACGTTCCGCATCATCGCCAGCGACAGCGCGTTGGGCGCCGGCCTGGCGACCTACGCGGCGGACACGCTCAAGCTCAGGACCGTTGCCATCATCGACGACCGCACCGCCTACGGTCAGGGCGTGGCAGAAGTATTCAAGAAGACCGCCATCGCCAAGGGAATCAAGGTCGTCGACGAGCAGTTCACGACCGACAAGGCGACGGACTTCATGGCCATCCTGACCGCCGTCAAGGCGAAGAGCCCCGACGCCGTTTTTTACGGCGGAATGGACCCCCAGGCCGGCCCCATGCTGCGCCAGATGGAGCAACTGGGAATGGGGAACATGAAGTTCTTCAGTGGTGACGGCTCTTGTACTGCGGAAATCGCCAAGCTCTCAGGGGGCGCCAAGACCCTGAGCAACATGATTTGCGGTGAAGGCGCCGCGTCCCTGGCGAAAATGCCCGGCGGAGCGGCCTGGAAGGCGAAGTACGACGCCAAGTACCCCGGCCAGTTCCAGCTCTACAGCCCCTACACCTACGACGCCACGCAGCTGCTGGTTGACGCCATGAAACGCGCCAACTCGGTTGACCCCAAGGTCTACGTGAACGAACTCGCGAAGTCCAACTACAGGGGGGTGACCGCGGAGATCGTCTTCGAGCCGAATGGCGACTTGAAGAACCCCGCGATCACGCTGTACGTTTACAAGGACGGCAAGAAGACCCCCATGTAACCGGATCTGCGGAGATCCCGAAAAGGCTTCCCGCGGGAAGCCTTTTTAGCGCCCGCCTGCGTTGTGGCGCACACGGATTCGTTTGTCTTTGTTTGGAGAAATCGATATGCAATGGAAGTTGAAACTGACCGTACTCGCTGGTGTCACGGTTGCGGCGGGTGCGGTCTGCGCGCAGGAGCAGCTGGTCAGGATCGGCCACGCGGCGCCGCTGTCCGGCCCCCAGGCGCACTACGGCCGGGACAACGAAAACGGCGCACGCATGGCCATCGAGGAATTGAACGCCCAAGGCATCACCATCGGCGGCAAGAAAATCCGCTTCGAGCTGCAGGCCGAAGACGACGCTGCCGACCCGAAGCAGGGCGCGGCCGTCGCGCAAAAGCTGTGCGACTCCAAGGTCGCGGGCGTCGTCGGCCACCTGAACTCCGGCACCACCATTCCCGCGTCCAAGATCTACCACGACTGCGCAATCCCGATGGTCACGGGCTCTGCGACCAACCCCAATCTGACCAAGCCCGGCTACAAGACCACGTTCCGCATCATCGCCAGCGACAGCGCGCTGGGCGCCGGCCTGGCGGTCTACGCTGCGGACACGCTCAGGCTCAGGACCGTTGCCGTCATCGACGACCGCACCGCCTACGGCCAGGGCGTGGCAGACGTGTTCAAGAAGACCGCCATCGCCAAGGGAATCAAGGTCGTCGATGAGCAGTTCACGACCGACAAGGCGACCGACTTCATGGCCATCCTGACCGCCGTCAAGGCGAAGAATCCCGACGCCGTTTTCTACGGCGGAATGGACCCCCAGGGAGGGCCCATGCTGCGCCAGATGGAACAACTGGGGATGGGTCACATGACGTTCCTGGGTGGCGACGGCATTTGCACGTCGGAAATCGTCAAACTCTCAGGCGGTGCCAAGACCCTGAACAACGTGGTCTGCGCCGAGGGCGCCGCTCCCCTGGCAAAGATGCCCGGCGGGACAGGCTGGAAGACCCGGTTCGACGCCAAGTACCCCGGCCTGTACCAGATCTACGCCCCCTACACCTACGACGCCACGCAACTGCTGGTTGACGCCATGAAGCGTGCCGACTCCGTAGACCCCAAGGTCTACCTGAACGAACTGGCCAAGTCCCACTTCCAGGGGGTGACCGCAACGATCGCCTTCGAGGCCAATGGCGAGATGAAGAACCCTCCCTTCACGCTGTACCACTTCAAGGACGGCAAGAAGACCCCCATGTGAGCGCAGAGCGAACGCTTGCGGCGGGCCTGCGGTTCCATCTGGATATGATCTTGGGCTTGCGCAGCTGCAAGATTGGCGGCTGGGCGGTCCACGACTGGAAACCGTTGTTGTCCGTCCGAAGTACACCACGCAAGAATGGGGTTTGGAATGCATACCACCAAGACTTTCAAGAATGGCGGCTGTGGGTTCAACCTCGCTTTGGTTGATGGGTTGGGCCGTGGACCGAGGGGCTGAGTAGTTACGACTATTTCTTGATCTCATTCATGGATAGCACGGCTTTCACCAAGACACTAACGGCAACCGGCTACCTCTTGCCCGATGGCCGGCCGGCACCGGGATTGGCGCGTGCTGGAGACGATGCGGGAGCACGCCTGCGTGCCATTCTGTCGGACAGCCGCGTGGGGTTGCAGGCCGAGGCGGTCTTCTCGGCGCAGAGTGTGCCGACGGCGATTTTCAAGGATGCTGGCGACGCGGCACCTTCCGAACTACAGATCGCTCAGTGGCATGAAGCTGCTTGGAACGTGGGCGTGGCACCCCTGCTGTGGATCATTACACCCACGGACGTGCGCCTGTACGACTGCTACGCATCGCCTGCCAAGGCAAGTCCGCAGCAGATTGCGACCGAACCGCTGGAAGTGTTTTCCTTGCAAGCGGAAGACAGGCTGCGGTCCTTGGATGCCATGTGCGGGCGCTACGCCACCGAAACCGGTGCCTTCTGGTCCAGCAGCATTGGGCAGCGAATTGATCGTCGGTACCGGGTTGACCGCGAGTTGCTTGATGAAGTCAGTGCTCTCGAAGACAAGTTGACCCATCTCCCGCCCGCCAATGATCGGCCATTGTCGGATGACAAGGAAGAGGCACAGGCTTCGCGTGACTTTGCTCAGCGTCTGATTGGCCGTTGCATCTTCACGTCGTACCTTGTGGACCGCGGGATTGCACAGCCTTTTCTGCCGCAAGAATTTTCTGCGGATGTGGGGGACATGTTCGCCACGGTCGATTCAGCCTTCAGGCTGTTCCAGTGGCTGCGCAGCACCTTCAACGGCGACCTGTTCCCGATGGATGATCCGGGTGCTGAACAGCAGCGCTTGGGCGATAAGCATCTGAAACTATTGCGCGACTTTGTTGAGGGACGCAGCCTGCTGTCGGGCCAAGGCCGACTGTTCCGTTTCCGTTTTGACGCGATTCCTGTTGACCTTGTTAGCTCAATCTACCAGCAATTCGCTCGATCGAGCGCGTCGGATGATGCACACACGCAGGGGCTGCATTACACCCCGGTCGAACTTGTCCATCTGACGCTCGATCCAGTGTTCGAAGCACTTCCTGCAAGCTCACGTGTGATCGATCCGACATGCGGGTCTGGCGCTTTCCTCGTCGAGGCCTTTCGGCGGTTGGTCTGGAAGCGCACTCAGGGCAAGGCCGCGAGCCGCTCAATCGTGCGCGACGTGCTCTATACGCAGCTTTATGGGATCGATATCAATAGATCCGCTTTGGGTATCGCGGCTTTCAGCCTATACCTTGCGGCTCTGGAGCTGGATGAGGAACCGGTTCAAGACATCCAGGACCTGAAGTTTCATCGACTCATAGGTGTCACTCTCTTCGAGGCCGATACCGTGCACGATGAATTGCCGCACCCTGTCATGGAGCGGCCATTCGATGCGGTCGTGGGAAATCCTCCATGGACTTTTGTGAAAAAAGTGAGCGCCTCCCGCAAGCGTAAGGCGGGCGACATTCAATCCAGTCGGCCGCGTCGTAGCCCTGATCAGGAATTTTTGTGGGTGGCATCGAGCCTCGCAGGCGACACCGGGCGCATTGGCATGATCATGAAGTCGTCGCCGTTCTTCTCGAAGGACACTCACGCGATCCAGTCGCGAGAGGCGCTTCTGAGCACGCTTCGTCCTGTTGCATTGGTGAACCTTTCGGCGTTGCGCAAGGAAGGCCTATTTCCTGATGCAACGGGACCGGCACTGCTGTTCCTTGGCCGGTGCGCATTGGTGGGTCGAGATGACCGCCTGCTGGTGGGGTCAATTCCTTGGACGCCTGATTTCCGGCGAAATGGAGTTTTTCATATTGGTCCTGGCGAGCTGAGGAGCGTTCCGCTGTCGCGTGTGTTGAGAACGCCGGCAATGCTCAAAGCGACCGCATTCGGGACAGCGCGTGATGGTTGGTTGATCGAGAAGCTCGAACGCAAGTTTCCGACTCTGGATCAATTGCTGCATAACCGCGAATTAAGTGTTGGAGGTCAAGGAATACAGGTTAAGGGGGCGACCTCAATCGACCACCGGACCACTACTATCGCCTTGGTCTGGTTACACCGAAAAACTATGTACCGCTACGCTCGGATGTTGGTGCTCTTGAGCGCTTCACCCATGAATGGCTGCATCGGCCGCGCAACGCTGCGATTTTTGAGGGACCGCTCCTCCTGTGTCCCAAGGGAAATCAGGCGGCTGCGCTAGAGCCCGGCCGGTACAGTGCGGTAGTTTGTGAGAAAAGCGTTCTCTTCAATGAGAGCTTTTATGGCATTTCGTTCGCAGGCAAGGAGGTGGCTGGGGCCCGGGTGCTCTCAGCCATTTTGAATTCGAGCCTCACCGCTTTTCAGCTTGCTCTTGGTGGAGGCGCATGGGGACTGGAGCGCCCCACCGTCGAACCGAACGATCTGCTTGTGTTGCGGATACCGGATCTGGGTGAGGTTGATAATACCCTGTTGGAGGCGGTTCTATCGGCTGAAGCTGCCGTTTCGGCTGCCCCCAACGATACCGAATTGATCGCGGCGCTGGACCACGCCGTGTGCGACCTGTATGGCCTGGACCGCGACGAGGAGGTTGTCGCAAGCGACGGTGTCCAACGAGCCCGCTCACTTTTGTTTGAAGGCCGAGGGGAGCGTATGACGCTTGTCAAACGCCCTTCCTCTGAAGACCTCACGGCCTATGCGGGTGAAGTTGTACGAACGGTCAATGCTTATCTGCGTGCACGTGGAAAAAGGCATCTGGAGGCCGTTATTTATCCTCGGCATATCGCCGTTGGAAACGCCGTCGATGGAACACCTGGTGTGGATGCGGTCAGATTTTCCATGGTGGCTGGCGCGCCTGCGGACGCGCCTTGCGTACATCGAGGAAGCGATGCGGAGATGAATCGCCTCTCCGCACTCTTCCGTGGACAGGTCAGTTCGGAAGTTCCTCCGTATCTCAACGAGCGTCGGCAGCTTCGGATTTACGACGACAACACACTTTTTATTTTGAAGCCTTCCGAAGTGCGATATTGGACACGGACGACGGGTCTAAACGACGGAGATGCCATTTTGGCCGATCATTGGATCAAGGGACTCCATGCAGCTGTCGCCTGACTTGCCCGTAGGGCGACCTTCTTTTGATCTTTCCGAAGATCAGCTCGCTACTGTGGTGGATTTGTTGTGCCGAGGCGTTGCCGCTGCCAGACCGCATATAACACCGGGGATGCTGGAGGTGCCGATCACGATCCATGCAAGGAAGGCAATGCGGCGGTTGAAAAAAGAGCTCGGTCTCTCGAATATTGAGATATCAGGGGAATTTGAACTGCTTGATTTGAGCAATGACGATCCCGAGGTACTTGGCAGGATCGACATCATTCTTCGCTTCTTGCATCAATTCGGAGACGAGGATGCCTATATCGGTGTTGAATGCAAGCGGGTGGGAAGCGGTGAGCCGACACTGAATCAACGCTATGTGACCCAAGGCGTCAGTCGTTTCGTCTCGGGACAATATGCGAGCGGTCACCACTGGGGAATGATGCTCGGTTACGTACTGAAACTTCCGGCAGCTACCGTGGTGGAGAGCATTGATGCACGCATTCGTGCCACATTTGGTGAGGTAGCAAAATTGGATGAGTTGGACTCTCATGCTGATGCCTTGTCCATGCACACGGGCGCTCTTGTTCAAGGGCCGGCAGGCCACGTGATCCGCTTAATGCACATTTTTGTAGATGCGACGCCTGCAACCGCAGCTTCAACGATGTCGCTTGATAGCTCTAGATGCGTGTAGGCCACTTGCTCGCAGTTGCCGATCAACTCCGAGGTTTGCGCATAAACCTTCACGACATACGCACGCCCCTGACAGTCTTCCATGCGAAACAGGAAGTTGCGGCTATTGGGAAGCACCGACGTTCCCTGCGGCGGACCCAGCCTGGAGCGAAAAACGCCTTCGGCGTAGGCCTGCGCATCATGGATGCTGGAGAGCCGCAGTGCCATGACCAGGACCCGCTTCCAAGTTGTGCAGCCAATCGGAAATGACCCGGCGTGCAGCACCCGCCAAGCGCTCTCCAAACCGTGCCGCGTCGGCGCGCAAAGCGCGTGGGTCAACGCCGGCCTGCCCCAATTCGCTGGCGTGGCCGACCAGCCACCGTTCGAGCGTGCGCGCATCGGCCTCCAGATGGAATTGCAGGCCCAGCACGTTTGGTCCGATCGAGAATGCCTGATTCGCGCCCGCCGGCGTGCTGGCCAGCCGGACCGCGCCGTCCGGTATGTCGAACTGGTCGCCATGCCAATGCAGGACTTCCGTATCGCCAAGCCCGGCCAGTACGGAGTCCTGGCCGGCCGGCGTCAGCGCAAGAGGAGAGAAGCCGATTTCCTTGATACCCAGTGGATACACCTTGGCCCCCCGGGCTCTTGCGATCAGCTGGGCGCCCAGGCAGATACCCAGCAAGGGGCGGCCGGTTTCCAGGCGCTGGCGGACCACGGCCAGTTCCGGTTCCAGAAAGGGATAGACCTGCTCGTCGCAGGCCCCAATGGGGCCTCCCAGCACGATCAACAAATCCGCCCGGTGCAGCGCAGGCTCGTCGAGCTTTTCCAGCGTGGGGTCGATGTAGCGCAGTTCATAGCCGTGCTCGAGCATCACGGTATCGAGGGTACCAACGTCCTCAAAATGAATGTGGCGCAGTGCAATCGCTGTTTTCATGAGAGTTCCAGGGTGGTGATTGAGATTCAGAGGGCTCATACAGTCGGATTTAGTCTGACGGTAATGTTTCCCGACAGCGGGAAGGTGCAGCATGCCAGTGCATAACCATTGCGCTTGTCCTTGTCGCTGAGGCAGAAGTCCGGCTCAAACCGACACTCGCCGGCAGAGACCTTGAGTCGGCAACTGCCGCAGACTCCAGAGCGGCACTGGCTGCGAATCGGAACGCGGGCGGACTCCAGCAATTCCAGCAGACTTCTCCCGGGCGACATTTCAAGAACCCTGTCGCTGTCAGCGATGTGAAGACGAACAAGACTCGTTGCATCATCTTGTTGTAGAACGGCAGTTCTTGGGGCCGTCGGCGGGGTGAAAGACTCAATTAACAGGTCGGCTTTAGGGAAGCGTTTAGCCGATTGTTCTTCGAGACCCTGTGCGAAGGCGTGGCTTCCACAGATCACCACCGCTTGGGGCTGGCCCAGGAGATGAAGGGACTCCTCGGAGGGGCGACCGGGCAGGAAGTGATCACTGGTCTGCACGGCTTCCCGCGTGATGAATACGTGGAAGGTGAACCATGTCGTGGTCAGATCCAATGTCAGCAGTTCATGCAAGAATGGTATGTCCGCGATTCGCGGTACACACAGCAACAGCACGACGTCAGGAATGGGCCTGCCATTACGCGATAGACCTACCAGTTCTCGAATCAATGCAATTGGCACGGTGATACCTATGCCTCCTGCAATCATGGCGATGTGTTGGCGGTCGATCACCGACTCTACCGTGATCTCCCCAGCCCCATATTGAAGCGAGAGAGTCGAGCCCTCTTGAAAACTGTGGTGCAGGTGATCCGAGACGCCATTACGCCCGGAACGCTTCACCGCGATCTCGAACAGGTCCGGTGCTTCTTTTCGGATAATCGAGTAAAGTCGCTGTTGAAGCTTTCCAGAAACATCGGGGAAGTGAATGGCGACATGCCCACCGGGGCGCAAATTACTCAGGAATCCGGCATGCGCGCCTTGCGTTCGCAGCGTGAAGACTTTTACGTTACCAGCTTCTGGATTCACTCGCTCGCAACGCGCTTGGACAGGGCAATTCATACACGGACGTCCTGATGTTCGGCGTAGGGTTGGCGAGCAAGACCAATTCGATCGATCAGATTCTCCACCGAGTTGGTGTAGACGCCGATCTCATTGCTGTCACCGATGTCATGCAGGATGTCTTGGGCATGCGGAAAACTCAGCGAGGAGAACACTGCCGCCCAGGCATTCAGTTCGTTGTTGGCAAACATCTGTACCGTCTTGAGAATGGTTGACCGCAAGTACTCGCGTTCTTTGTAACTGAGTCCTTGGACGATGTCTGTGGCCACGAAACTGAACGCACTTGAATGAGCCCACTCGTCCATCGCATGCGTTCGCGTGACCTCATGGCAGATGGCCTGAATTGAGCTGTCCTCGGCCATTATCTTCAAATAGTCCGTGATGAGCGTTTCGCTAGCAGATGCAATAGCGAAGCGCGTCAGTCTGCGTTCCCACTCCGCCCCACACTCGGCCAGCAGCCGATCACGCCAATGGACTAGGTTGAAGTCTGCAAAGTCCAGGGGAGGAACCCCTCGCATGTCGTAGATGTAATTGCATGCCATGATCGACATGCGGGTGTGCAAGGCCTCGTCCAGGAGCACTTCAGATACCACGTCCTGCAGCAGCGTGCGATTTACATTGGGTGGCGGAGTCTTGATGAATATCTTCGCAAGCCGGCGTCACTACGTTGCACTCAATGTAGATGGTCTTCAGGTTATAGATGCCCCAGGCATAGGAGATACATTTAGACTGAAGATCGTCGGAAGCCTCCAACCATGCTTGATGGTTCCGGAATGGGAGCAGAGAGATACTGAAGTCCTTCTTGGATGGGTCGAATGCCAGACTCCAGTAATCGGGCAGTTTCTGGTTGACTGCGGCCCGTGTTTTCCAGAGCGCTGATAGCTTTCTCAACATGTTGCGGACGATGTCATCAGTTCCTGAGTCAAATTGTTCCATTGTTAAATATCCTTGCAGATGAATTACAGTTTCTCACCGATTGAGTTACTTTGATTTTACTGTTGGCAACTCCGAGGCCGGGCCCGATGGGGCTGGCAGATGGGTGATCGGGGGGGGGCACCAGCGTGCTACCTATGCAGCAGCCGGCCAGAAATGGTTGTCGGGCAAGGCACGCGCCCCGTAGATGGCTTGCCCCACACGAACCACGGTTGCTCCTTCGTCGATAGCGGTTTCGAAGTCGCCGGACATGCCCATTGACAGTTCGGTGATCCTGTTCCCATGGGGGACCTCTGCCTGGAGGCGATCCCGCAGTGTCCTGAGCAGCGCAAAGCACGGTCGCACGCGCGCGTTTTCCGGCGACAGTAGGGCCAGCGTCATCAGGCCGCGCACCTGCAAGGCCGGGTAAGCGGCCAGTTCGCGCACGAAGCGCACGACCTCCTCGGGAGGCAGGCCGTACTTGCTGGCTTCGCCGGACGTGTTGACTTGAACGAACACGTCCAGGCCGCGGCCCTCCGCCTGCAGGCGCCGCTCCAGCACCTCGGCCACACGCAAGCTGTCGAGTGCTTGGAATTCCGATGCGAACTGCGCAACCAGTTTCGCCTTGTTCGTCTGAAGGTGGCCGATCACGGACCAGCGCAGGCCGGTCAAATCGGCCATGGCCTTCCATTTGCCGTGCGCCTCCTGGACCTTGTTTTCGCCCAACTCCCGGCAGCCAGCTTCATAGGACAGGCGGATACGCGCCTCATCGACGGTCTTGCTGACGGGCAGCAACCGCACTGTGGCGGGGTCGCGGCCTGCGCGCTGGCAGGCGCGATCAATGCGGCCGTGCACCTCGGCCAGATTGCGGCGAAAGTCTGCCACCGTCAGCGCTTGCGGGTAGCGCGAAGGGTCAGCCGTTTCCTCGGCAGGGGAGCGCTGTACTGTACGGGTCATGCGCCGCAGCGTAACATATACCTATGCCAATTGAAAGTTTGATCTAGTACAAATGCGGATCATTGGAAAAACAGCGGCGGAGATCTTCGACAGCGTGCGCCTGCTCACCCAGTCAGGAAGCCTGAAACCCGGTCAGGCCCTGCCCCCGGTGCGAGACTTGGCGGTAGCGCTCGAGGTCAACCACAACACGGTTGCAGCGGCCTACAAGCGCTTGGTCACAACGGGCATTGCGCTTGCGCAAGGGCGCCTGGGTACCGTTATCCGCGAACCCACCGTCCTGGGTGAGCAGGAGGGAACCGCTTTCGATACATCTCTGGCCGATGTCGCCAGCGGGAATCCGAATCCTGCATGGTTGCCGGACATCACGACGGCATTCGCCCGGGCGAGCTATCGGCCCCGGCTTTATGGAGAGCCGACGGTGGCATCGGAACTCGCTGCGTATGCGCGCCAGTGGTTTGCGGGTGATTGCCCCGCGACGGACGAGATCGAACTCACCTGGGGGGCCGTGGATGCCATCGAGCGGCTCTTGGCTGCGCACTTGGTGGCGGGGGACCGGGTGGTGGTGGAAGATCCCTGCTTTCTCAGCAGCATCAACACGCTGCGTACCAGCGGCCTGCAAGTCCTCGGCGTGGCTGTGGACGCCGAGGGCATGCGTGCCGATGCGCTGGAGGAGGCGCTCTGCGCAGGGGCCCAGGCGGTCATCCTGACGCCGCGTGCGCACAACCCGACCGGCTGCAGCCTGAGTGCGCAGCGGGCGCAGTCGATCCGGGCCGTGCTTGAACGCTATCCGCACCGGTTGGTCATCGCGGATGACCATTTCGCACTGCTGTCCGTCGGTGACTATCACTCTCCGATTCCCGTCTCGACCCAGCGCTGGGCACTTGTGCGCTCAGTCTCCAAAGCGCTGGGACCGGACCTGCGCATGGCATTCGTGGCCAGCGACCCGCAGACTGCATCGGGACTGCGGCTGCGCCTGGCCTCGGGGACGACCTGGGTTAGCCATGTGCTGCAGGGTATCGTGCAAGCCTGTCTATTTGACGCAGGGTTTGGCGCGCGTCTCACGCAGGCGCGGGAGGACTATGCGCGGCGGCGCGACTGGATCGTTTCTGCGCTGACCGACCAAGGGCTGGCGACTGCCGGACCGGCAGATGGCCTCAACGTATGGTTGCCCCTGGAACGGGAGAGTCAGCCCGTGGTTTTCGCATTGGCTCAGCGCGGCTGGCTGGTTCGCAGCGGTGACGGGTTCCGTGTGCGCGCAATGGCGCATGGACTGCGGCTCACCATCTCGAATCTCGAGAAGGTGCAGGCGATGCGTCTTGCCGCGGATATCCGGGCCAGCCTTGGCAGGGGCTGAAAGCAGCGCCCCCGTCTCACCACAATGCAAAGGCCGCTGTCCACCGCAGGGCAGGCGCCCGTCAGCGCCGCACCTGAAGCGCGCCGGGGTTGACGATGCTTGTCGGCGTTCCCTTGATGAAATTCACCACGCTGTCGAACGCTGCGCCAAAGTACATTTCGTAGCTTTCCTGCTCGACGTAGCCGATGTGCGGCGTGCAGATGCAGTTTTCCAGCCGCAGCAGCGCGTGGCCCTGCAGGATGGGTTCGCTCTCGAACACGTCCACCGCGGCGATGCCCGGGCGGCCGCGGTTGAGCGCCGAGATCAGCGCGTCCGGCTCGATCAGTTCGGCGCGCGAGGTATTCACCAGCAGCGACGTGGGCGGCATGCGCGAGAGGTCTTCGAGCGAGATGATCGCGCGCGTCTCGTCGTTCAGGCGCAGGTGCAGCGAGATGACGTCGCATTGCGAGAAGAAATCCGCGCGCGTTTCTGCGGCCTGGTAGCCGTCCGCGAGCGCCTGCGTGCGCGAGGCCTCGCGGCCCCAGACGCACACCTGCATGCCAAATGCCCGGCCATAGCCGGCAACGATCTGGCCGACGCGGCCGTAGCCCCAGATGCCCAGCGTCTTGCCGCGCAGCACGCTGCCAATGCCGAAGTTGGTTGGCATGGACGCGGTCTTCAGGCCCGATTGCTGCCAGGCGCCGTGCTTGAGGCTGGCGATGTACTGCGGCAGTCGGCGCATGGCTGCCATGACCAAGGACCAGGCAAGCTCTGCCGGAGCCACCGGGGAGCCCACGCTTTCGGCGACCGCAATGCCGCGCTTCGTGCATGCCGCCACGTCCACGTGGCTGCCCAGCCTGCCGGTTTGGGCGATCAGCTTGAGCCGCGGGAGCTTTTCCACCAACTGGCGCGTGATGTGCGTGCGCTCGTGGATGAGCACGATGATGTCGGCGTCCTTGAGCCGCGCGGAGAGCTGACCCAGCCCCTTGACGGTGTTGGTATAGACCTTGGTGGTGTACGCGTCGAGCCGGCAGGCGCAGCGCAGCTTGCGCACTGCGTCCTGGTAATCGTCGAGGATCACGATGTTCATCCCGGCATTGTGCCTTGGTGCGCAGCGCGGCAGCGCGGCGCGCACCAATGTGGCGCGGCGGGATGTCCGGCTTTTTGGTGACAGGATGTTTTTCGGCCTACGGCCCGTTGACGCCCGTCAGATGCGGTGGTGCAGCCGGTCCGTGGTCGTGCGCAGGCGCGCAATCAGCGCCGCAGCGATCTGGCCCAGCGGCAGGACCTCGTCGGCGGCGCCATGCGCGATGGCCTCGCGCGGCATGCCGAAGACGATGCTGCTGGCCTCGTCCTGCACGTAGTTGTAGCTGCCCGCGTCGCGCATCTCGCGCATTGCGGCGGCGCCGTCGTTGCCCATTCCGGTGAGCATGATGCCGAAGGCGTTGCGTCCCACGACGGCGGCTGCTGACTTGAAGAGCACTTCCACGGAGGGCTTGTGGCGGTTCACCGCCGGGCCGTCGTCGACCTGCGCCACATAGTTGGCGCCGCTGCGCGCCACATGGAACTGGCTGCCTCCGGGGGCGATGTAGGCGTGGCCGGGCAGTATGCGTTCGCCATGCGTTGCTTCCCTGACCGTTATCCGGCACAGCCCGTTCAGGCGCGCCGCGAAGCTCGTGGTAAAGCCCGGCGGCATGTGCTGGGTGATGGCGATCGCCGGGGAGTCCGCCGGCAGTTGCACCAGCAGTTCCCGGATGGCCTCGGTGCCCCCGGTGGAGGCGCCGATGCAGATGAGCTTTTCCGTCGCCAGGTGGCCCAGCAGCGCGGGCGCCGGCCCGCATGGGGTCTGGTGCGCAGGCGCCCGGCGCACCTGCGCCACCGCGGCGACGCGGATCTTCTCCACGATCTGCGCGGCCAGCGCCTCGAGTCCGCCCGCCAGGCCGATGCGCGGCTTGGCAACGAAGTCCACGGCGCCCAGTTCCAGCGCCCTGAGGGTGACCTCGGCGCCGTGCTGCGTGAGCGTGGAGATCATCACCACGGGCATCGGGCGCAGGCGGATGAGGCGCTCCAGGAAGTCGATTCCGTCCATGCGCGGCATCTCGACGTCGAGCGTCAGGACATCCGGGGCGAGCGCGCGGATCATCTCGCGCGCCACCAGGGGATCGTGCGCCGCGCCAATGCACTCCATGTCGCGCTGCCGGTTGACGATCTCGGACAGCAGGCTGCGCACCAGCGCCGAATCGTCGACCACGAGCACCCGGATCTTCCTGTGCATTCGTCGCCTTCCTCAAAACAGATCCACGGACCCCCCGGAGGTGCTCTTGGCCACCGTGGCGGCGTTGCCCTGCACCTCTTGCGCCGCCAGCGTCTCGGGGTGCGCATGCGCCAGACGCTTGACCATGGCCTTGCCGGTGACGGGGAAGAAAACGACCTTGCGTGGATAGATGTCGAGCACGTCCTCGGAGACGATGGGAATGCGCTCCGTATGCAGGTAGTTCAGGACGAACTGGGTATTGCGCTCTCCCACGTTCATGGTCGTGAACTTGTGCATCACCTGCGCGCCGCCAAAAATCTTTGCCTGCATGGTTTCCCGGCGCGCCCCGAGTTTCAGCATTTCGTTGATCAGCAGTTCCATCGCGTAGGAGCCGTAGCGCCCCGATGCGTCGGCCAGGTCGCCGTCAGGGAGCATGAAATGGTTCATTCCGCCCACGTGCGCGCGGCTGTCCCACAGGCAGGCGGCAATGCACGAGCCGAGCACCGTCATGATGATCATGCTTTCGTCGGAGACGAAATACTCGCCCGGCAGAACCTTCGCCGCGCTGTGCTGAAAGTGCACGTCCAGATAGAAGAAGCTGGCCTCTCCGGGTCTGCGGCCGCGCGCCTTGAGCTGCGGCAACGACGCGATGCGCGCGGGCCCTGCACCAGAGGACTGGAGGTCCGCGCTCAGGGGCGCGATCCGGGGCGCGCGGCGCCGCTCGCCGGGGCCTGTGTGGATGGTGGTCATGGGGGCTGCCTGAGGACGGCATGCGCGGGTCAGCGGCGTTCGTACACCGTCTTGCCGCGCAACGCGAAGAGGTCGCGGGACGCGCTGAAGTTTTCGGCATGCCCGACGAACAGCATGCCTGCCGGTTTGAGCACGCGGTGGATTCTCTCGAGCACCCGTCTCTGCGTGGGTGCGTCGAAGTAAATCATCACGTTGCGACAAAAAATCGCGTCGAAGGGCTCCTGGAACGGCCAGTCGTCGCGAATCAGGTTCACGCTCAGGAATTCGATGGCGCGGCGCAATTCGGGCTTGGCGCACACCAGCCCCGCGTTCGCGCCCTTGCCGCGCAGGAAGAACTTGTGCAGCCGCGCGGGGCTCAGGCCCTTGAGGCCCTCGAGCCGATACACCCCTGCGCCGCAGTGGCGAGCACGCGCGAGTCAATGTCGCTCGCCGTGAGCTTGAACGCGGCATGGGGGCCGAGCGTCTCGAAAGCCGTCATGGCGATCGAGTACGCCTCTTCGCCCGTGGACGCGGCGTTGCACCAGACGCGCCAGCGCGCCGACGGGGCGGAACGCAGGTGCGCGGCAAGGATGTCGAAATGGTGCTGCTCGCGAAAGAATGCGGTGAGGTTGGTGGTGAGCGCGTTCACGAACTCCTGCCACTCGGGGCCATCGTGCGCTTCCAGCCAGCCCAGGTAGTCGTGAAAGCTGCTGTGCCCGGTGTCGCGCAGGCGCCGCGAGAGCCGGCTGTAGACCATGGCGTTCTTGCCGTCTTGCAGGCTGATTCCCGCATGGCGGTAGATCAGCGTCTGCACGCGCGCAAAGTCGGCGTCGGTCCAGACGAATTCCAGCCCCTGGCCCAGCGGGGGGCGCGTGCGTGCCGTGGCCTGCGCCGGTGCGTTCCCGGGTGCGACGGACCGGGGATGAAACAGGGCGTTGCCGGGGAGGTCCATGTTGATCGTCCGACGGGGAATGTCGTTTGTTCCAAAAGGTCCGCTGCGTCTGTTCTCTGCGCCCGGTGCGGCTGCGTCCCGGTCATTCATTCGCCGCGACCAGCTCCATGTCTGCGCTGGCCATGAGTTTTTCGATGTCCAGCAGGATCAGCATGCGCTCGTCCACCGAACCCAGGCCGAGGATGCAGCCGTTTTCGATCGCGCTCTCCACGTCCGGCGCCGGGCGGATGCTGTCGGACGCGAGGTCCATCACGTCGCTCACGGAATCGACGACGATGCCGACCACGCGCTGGCGCAGATTCAGGATGATGACCACGGTGAAGTCGTTGTAGTCGGCCTGCGCGCAGTGGAGCTTGATGCGCATGTCGACGATGGGGACGATGGTTCCGCGCAGATTCACCACGCCCTTGATGAAGCCGGGCGCGTTGGCGATCCGCGTTGGCGGCTCGTAGCCGCGGATTTCCTGCACCTTCAGGATGTCGATGCCGTACTCCTCCTGGTCGAGGCGGAACGCCAGGTATTCGCGCGCGTCCGGGCACGCAGCGTCTTTCGTTCGGGCCAGCGCTTGCATGCTGCGTTCTCCTTTAGCGGCGCGTCAGTGACGCGTCCGGCGCACGAGCGCGCCCGTGTCCAGAATCAGCGCCACGGTGCCGTCGCCCAGGATGGTGGCGCCGGACACGTTGGCGACCTTGCGGTAATTCGACTCCAGGTTCTTCACCACCACCTGGTGCTGGCCCAGGAGCTCGTCGACCAACAGCGCCACGCGGCTGCCGTCGGCCTCGATCACCACCATGACGCTGCCGGACTTGTCGAGGTCGAAGCGGGGGACCTGGAAAATCTTCTCCAGCGCGACCACGGGCATGTATTCGTCGCGCACCTTGACGAGCTGCGCGCCCTGCGCCACCGTGCTCACGCCGTTGGCGTGCACCTGGAAGGACTCGACGACGGAAGACAGCGGCAGGATATAGACCTCGTCGCCGACCCCCACGGACATGCCGTCCATGATCGCCAGCGTCAGCGGCAGGCGCACCGCGACCTTCATTCCGTGGCCTTCGCTGGAGTCGATCTCGACCGAGCCGTTGAGCGCGGCGATATTGCGTTTCACCACGTCCATTCCCACGCCGCGCCCGGACAGCTCGGTGACCTCGTCGGCGGTGGAAAAGCCCGGGGCAAAGATCAGCTGCCAGACCTCCGCGTCGCTCATCTGCTCGGACAGCTCGATCCCGCGCTCGCGGGCCTTTTCCAGAATCTTCGCGCGCGCCAGGCCGCGCCCGTCGTCGCGCACCTCGATGACGATCGAGCTGCCCTGGTGCGAGGCCGCCAGGGTGATGGTTCCGTGCTCCGGCTTGCCCTTGGCGATCCGCTCGGCCGGCAGCTCGATGCCATGGTCGCAGCTGTTGCGCACCAGATGCGTCAGCGGGTCGGTGATTTTTTCCACCAGGCCCTTGTCCAACTCGGTGGCCTCGCCCAGCGTCACCAATTCGACCTTCTTGCCCAGCCGGTTGGCCAAATCGCGCAGCATGCGCGGGAAGCGACTGAAGACGATGGACATGGGGATCATGCGGATCGACATCACCGACTCCTGCAGGTCGCGCGTGTTGCGGTCCAGATCCGCGAGTCCCGCGATCAGTTGCTGGTACGCGCCGGCGTCGATCCCGCGGCTGCACTGCGCGAGCATGGCCTGGGTGATCACCAGTTCGCCAACCAGATTGATGAGCTGGTCGACTTTTTTGATGTCCACACGGATCGTCGCGGACTCCATTTGCGCTTGCACCACGGCCTTGGAGCCGGCCGCTTTCGGGGGCACCGCTGCCGAAGGTGCCATGCTCTGCGGCGCGCCCGGGGCACCGTGGAACAGCCCGTAGAACGCATTCCCCTCTGCATCCTGCTGCTGGGCAGGGGCCGCCGCCGCGCCGTTCCCCGCAGCGCGGATGAGCACCTGCTCCTTGGCGACGTGGAAGGCAAAAAGGTCGAGCAGCTCGTCGTTCGTCGCGCTCGTCTCGACGGTAAAAAGGCGCGTGTCGGGCGGCATGCCGGGACTGTTGGGCGCGTCGCGCATGCTCCCCAGGCCGGGGATGTCGCGAAACAGTTCCTTGATCGCGTCCGCCTGCTCCAGGCGCTCCAGGGGGCCGATCCGGATTTCGATCCGGCGCACCGGCCCGGCGAGCGCGGGTGTGGGCGGCTTGGGCGCAGCGGGCACTGGCGCGTCAGGGACCGCAGGCGCGTCCGCGGCAAGGTCCCCGGCCGCCAGATCGCTGATGCGCAGCACCAGGTCCGCGGTGGAAACCGCCTCTCCCTGCCCGCCGGCGCGGTGGCGCGCGAGCAGGCTGCGCGATGCGTCGGCAGACTCCAGGAGCACGTCCACCATCTGGGCCACGGGCTGCAATTCGCGGCGGCGCAGACGGTCGAGCAGGGACTCCATCTGGTGCGTCAGCTCCGCCACGTCCGAGAAGCCGAAGGTGGCGCAGCCGCCCTTGATCGAGTGCGCGCAGCGGAAGATGCCGTTGAGTTCCTCGTCGTCGGCGTGGCTCAGATCGAGGTCCAGCAGCATCTGCTCCATCTGATCGAGGTTCTCTCCGGCCTCCTCGAAGAAGATCTGATAGAACTGGCTCAGGTCGAAGTCGGCGCTTGCGGCCGGTCCTTCTGGGTGGGTTTGCGCCATGGTGGCTCCGTGTACTCGGGGGGTCTCGCTCAACGCATCACTTTCTGGATGACTTCGATCAGGCGATTCGGATCGAACGGCTTGACCAGCCAGCCAGTGGCACCGGCGGTGCGTCCGGCCTGCTTCATCCGATCGCTCGACTCCGTGGTCAGAATCAGGATCGGAATGGTTTTGAACTTGGGGTGCTCGCGCAGCTTGCGCGTGAGCCCGATGCCGTCGAGCCGCGGCATGTTCTGGTCCGCGAGCACGAGGTCGATGTCGTGTGTCTCGGCCTTTTCCAGGGCGTCTTGCCCGTCCACCGCCTCGACCACGTGATAGCCTGCACCCGCGAGGGTGAAGGACACCATTTTTCGCATCGAAGGGGAATCATCCACGGCAAGAATCGATTGCATGTAGGGCTCCAGCGGATTCGAATGGGCAGAGGGCAGGGCGGGTCAGAACAGGTCCACGGACCCGGCGTCCATCTCGCTTTGGGTGACCGGATTCGGCCGGTCCGGCGCCATCTCGGCAAAGGGCGCAGCGTCCTCGCCCTCCTCGCAGCCCATGGTCTCGGACGCCAGGCGAAAGGCGCAGCCCTGCAGGACCTTGGTGGTGTGCCAGATCAGCTGCGAGGCCATGTCCTGGAACTGCAACTCGGTCACGGCGCTGCGCAGCGCGCAACGCGCCGTCACGAGTGCGGGAGAATCGGCGACGACCCGGTCGGTCAGCACGGCGTTCGCCTCGCCGAAGCGCTCGAGCAGGTTGTCCGTGGCGTGGTTCAGCAGGCCCTCCAGGCGGTGCAGGTCGTGCATTACAACCAGCAACGAATCCTGCAGTTCCGCGGTCACCATGACGGGGACCTGGACGGCGGGGCCTCCAGGCGGCGTCAACGTAGATTGCATCGTTTCTCCAGCGCAGCACGGTCACAGCAAAGCACGCGAAACCCGGGACCACGATGCCTGCGCCAAAGCCCCCCGATCCCTTGTGCAACCCGCGCCCATTGGACGCTGACGCCGAAACCATCTCAAGCAGAAAAATGCCCTTGTTTGTTCTATTTTGTATTCCAGGAGGCCCTTGCGGCGCTCAGGCGTAGGGGTCGGCAAACCCCAGCTGCTGCATGATTTGCGTCTCGCGGGCCTCCATGGCGTCGGCGTCTGCGGCGCTGCCCTCGTGGTCCCAGCCCTGCGCGTGCAGCGTGCCGTGCACCAGCATGTGCGCGTAGTGCGCATCCAGGCGCTTGCCCTGCGCGCGCGCCTCGCTCTCGACGATGGGCGCGCACAGCACCAGGTCCGCCGTGACCCGGGGCGCGCGGCCGTAGTCAAAGGTGAGCACGTTGGTCGCGTAGTCCCGGCCCCGGTAGCCGCCGTTGAGCTGCCGCCCCTCTTCGGCGCCGACGATGCGCACGGTGATCTCGGCGTCGGCGGCCAGCGCGTGGCGGATCCAGCGCGCCACCCTGTGGCGCGGCAGAGCCGCGCGGTGCGCTGCCGCTCCGTCAAAGCGGCCAAATTGCAGCGCCAGGCAGAGTTGCTTCAAGGGCGGCATCGCACGGTCGTACTCGGGGGTGTTCCATGTCAAATGCGGCGGCGCGGCGCGTCGTAGGCGTCGACGATGCGTGCGACCAGCGGGTGGCGCACCACGTCGGCGCTGGTAAAGCGCGTGACCGCGATTCCCTGGACGCGCCGCAGGACGTGCTCGGCGTCGATGAGGCCGCTCATCGCGCCCTTGGGCAGGTCGATCTGGCTCACGTCGCCCGTGACCACGGCGCGGGCGCCAAAGCCGATGCGCGTGAGGAACATCTTCATCTGCTCGGGCGTGGTGTTTTGCGCCTCGTCCAGGATCACGAAGGCATTGTTCAGCGTGCGCCCGCGCATGAAGGCCAGCGGGGCAATGACGAGCGCGTTGCGTTCGAACGCTTTTTGCACCCTGTCGTAGCCCATCAGCTCGTGCAGCGCGTCGTACAGCGGGTGCAGGTAGGGGTCGACCTTCTGCGCCAAGTCGCCCGGCAGAAAGCCCAGGCGCTCTCCGGCCTCGACTGCGGGGCGGGTGAGCACGATGCGCTGCACGGCGCTGCGCTCGAGCGCGTCCACGGCGCAGGCCACGGCCAGGTAGGTCTTGCCGGTGCCTGCGGGGCCGATGCCGAAGCTGATGTCGTGGCTGGCGATGTTCTTCAGATACAGGTTCTGCGTGGGCGTGCGCGCGCGCAGGTCGGCGCGGCGGGTGTTGAGCACGATCGCGTCCCCGCCGGGTGCATCGGGCGGCGCGGGATCACTGGCGAGCATGAGCTGCAGCTGCTCTTCGGTGATCGGCTGCTCGGCCATCTCGTACAGCGCCTGCAGCAGTGCCATGGCCTGCGTGGCCCGGGCCTTGGGGCCCTCGACCCGGAACTGCTCGTGCCGGTGTGCAATGCGCACCTGCAGCGCTGCTTCGATGCTGCGCAGGTGCGCGTCCGCCGGGCCGCATAGCTGCACGATCCGGGAATTGTCGGGAGGGGTGAAGGTGTGGCGCAGGATCACGCTGATAATTCCGGTCGGGCAAAAACATGGCGGGGAAGACGCGCGCTGCAGCTTCGCACGCGCCGGCAGAGAGACATCCACAGGACATCAATGGGACAGCAATGATAGGCAAATTGACCGGCACCCTGCTGGAGAAAAATCCGCCCGAGGTGCTGCTGGACTGCCACGGCGTGGCCTACGAGGTGCAAGTGCCCATGAGCACCTTCTACAACCTGCCTGCGGCGGGCGAGCGCCTGAGTCTGCTCACGCAGTTCATCGTGCGCGAAGACGCGCAACTGCTGTATGGCTTTGCTACGGCGCCCGAGCGCCAGGCGTTTCGCGCGCTGATCAAGATCGCGGGCGTGGGGCCGCGCACGGCGCTGGCGGTCCTCTCCGGAATGGGCGTCGACGATTTGGTCCAGGCGATTGCGCTGCAGGAGGCGGCGCGCCTGGTGAAAGTGCCGGGGATTGGCAAGAAAACCGCGGAGCGTCTGCTGCTCGAACTCAGGGGCAAGCTGGGCGCCGATCCCGGCGCCGTCCACGGCCCCGCGCTCAGCACCGCGCAGGCGGACATCCAGCAGGCGCTGGAAGCGCTCGGTTATAGCGACAAGGAGGCGAGCGCGGCGCTCAGGGCGTTACCTGCGCAAACAGGGGTCAGCGAAGGGATCAAACTGGCGCTCAAAGCCCTGGCAAGATAGCACGGCATCGCTCAGCGAACCCGCCCTGAAAAAATAGCATCGCATCGCTCCGCGAGCCGGTTCTCCAAGAACAAATTGGCACTTAAAGCCTGGGCAAAATAGCGCATCCTGCCGGTTTGGGTCGGGATAAGAATCAGGGGGGAAAAATGAAGATGCGCCATTGGAGGCCGCTCCTGGCCCGCATGGGCCCGCCGGTTGTCGTCGCGGCGGCGCTATTGGCCGGTTGCGGTGGCGCGGGCCAGAACGGCGGCGTCGCGGCTGCTCAGTCCCCACCGGCGGTGACCCGGGTGGACGCCCGGGTGCAACCCGCGAGCGCCGACCAGGCCCGGCCGAAACCCAAATTGCTTGCTGCGGCCCCGACCCCTTCCCGGGTCTACCTGGGAGCGCTGGCGCAGGAGAAAATCGCTCCCGCCAATTCCGGCGGGGGGCCGCACAGGGTGGGCCTGGCGCGCGCAGCAGAGGCCACCCGCACGGCGCAGCAGACCTTGGAACAACTGCATTGGCAGCCGACAGGCGGCGGGGGCCAGGTGGCGGCGATCAGCTTTCTGGCCGAGGGCGCGCGCGGCCTGCGCCTGGGGGTCGTCATCCGGCAGTTGCCCGCAGGCACCATGCTGCGCCTGTATCGCCAGGCGGATCGCAGCACGGTGCTCCAGATTCCGGGCCAGGAGTTGCTGCAACGCGTCGAGCGCAAGGCGCTCGCGGGCGACGCGGGAATCGACGGCCAGACCTGGTGGACGCCCGACCTCGGCGCGCACGAGGTCACCCTGGAGTTGGAGCTGCCCGCAGGCAGCGCGCAGGCTGCGCTCGACATCGCGATCCCCCGCGTCTCGCATATCTTTGAGGAGCTGTCCCCGACCGGCGCGCGCGCGTTTGCGCCCTGGATGACCAAGTCGGTGTCCTGCGCGCAGGACGCGAATTGCGACGACACCCAGGCCGGCCAACGCGACGCGGTGGCGCGCGTGCGCTTCACGGAGAACGGCGATACCTATCTGTGCACGGGAACGCTGCTCAACGACAGCCTCTCTTCGGGAACGCCCTACTTCCTGACCGCGAACCACTGCATTTCGTCGCAGACCGTGGCCGATACGCTGCAAACGGACTGGTTCTACCGATCGTTCGCATGCAATAGCTACACGCTCTCGGGCGACGCCACCGAGCTCCTGGGCGGTGCCACGTTGCTGTACGCATCGGAGAGCACCGACTCCGCGCTGCTCCTGCTCAACGAAGCGCCGCCTGCGGGCGCGCTGTTTGCCGGCTGGGACGCAAGTCCGCAGGCGCTGGGTTCTGCGGTGACGGGCTTGCACCATTCGCACGGGGACCTGCTGAAGATCAGCCTGGGCAACCTGCTCGAACAAACCTCCTGCAGGGCGGATGGAAAGGCCCGGTTTCAGTGCGACGGAACCACGGGCAACTACTACACGGTGAAATGGAATCTTGGAATGACCGCAGCCGGGAGCAGTGGGTCGGCGCTCTTCAATCGCGCCAACTTGGTGATCGGCATGTTGTACGGCGGCCAAGGCGGTTGCTTCGAGACCAACGCGTTTGACTACTACGGCCGCTTCGACGTGGCCTACGCGGCGGCCCTGAGGAACTGGCTCGCACCACCGGTATCCACCACGGCCACCGCCACCTCCTCCGCCGTCGCTGCTCCCGCCGCCGCTCCCGTCAGCAAGCACCTGGCGGTGTATCGCTTGTACAACGGCGCGACGGGTGCGCATCGCTTCACGCTCAGCGCGGATGAGCGCGACGGCATCATCCGCAGTGAGCCCCGCATTGCCGACGAAGGGATTGCGTATTACGTGCAGGCAGACGCCCGTCCGGGGAATATCCCGGCGTACCGCTTCTACAACCCGGCGGGCGGCGCCCACTTCTACACCAGC
>NZ_AFAL01000412.1 GCF_000193225.1 Verminephrobacter aporrectodeae subsp. tuberculatae At4
CTGACCTGGACGCTCAAGGACTCGCTCGGAGAAGCGCTCGACCTGCTTGAGGAGCCGGTGGAATTCCTGGTCGGTGGCGACGATCTTCTGCCCCGCATCGAAGAGGCCCTGCAGGGTCGCGGTGCTGGCGCGACCCTGGCGTTGCAGCTCGAACCCGAGGATGCCTTTGGCGACTTCGACGAGCAATTGCTGTTTCTTGCGCCGCGCGCGCTCCTGCCCGCCGACATCGAGGAGGGCATGGCCCTGGATGGCATGGCCCTGCCCGAGGCCTGTAGCCCGGACGCACCACGCCACGCCGTATACACCGTGGCCGGGGTCTACCCGGAGCACGTGCTGCTCGACGGCAACCATCCACTGGCCGGCATGGGGCTGCGCCTGCAATTGACCGTGCAGGCGGTGCGCGCGGCGAGCGCGCAAGAAATTGGCTGTGGCAGCGCCGGGACGGGCTTCTTCCGCGTGCAGCCCGGCGGCTCTCTGCGGCACTGAACCCGGCCAGGCCCAAGTGCAAGGCGCTGCGCGGGCTGTGCCTCACGCCTTGCCGGTAGACCCGTACCCTCCCTCGCCCCGCGCGGTTGCGGCGAATTCGGCGACCACGTTGAAGCGCGCCTGAACGACGGGAACGATGACCAGTTGCGCCAGGCGCTCCATCGGCTCCAGGGTGAAGGCCGCATGGCTGCGGTTCCAGGCGCTCACCATGAGCTGCCCCTGGTAGTCGCTGTCGATCAGGCCCACCAGGTTGCCGAGAACGATGCCGTGCTTGTGCCCCAGGCCCGAGCGCGGAAGGATCAGCGCGGCGTATCCCGGGTCTCCGATGAATAGGGCAATCCCGGTGGGCACCAGCTGCCATGCATTGGGCGGCAGGGTCAGGGGCGCGTCCAGGCAAGCGCGCAGGTCCAGTCCCGCGCTACCGGGGGTGGCGTAGGCGGGCAGCCGATCGGCCATGCGCGGGTCGAGAATCTTGACGTCAATCTGCACGCTTGCTCCTCTTCTGCGCTGCCGCGTCAGGAACGCAGCGCCGGCAAGCGCGTTGCGATCTCTGCCATGAGTTGCCGGGCCAGCACGCGCTTGGATGCGCGCGGCAGCTCGCGGTGCCCCCGGGAATCGACCAGCAGCAAGGCATTGTCGTCCTGCCCGAAGGTGGCCGGGCCGATATTGCCCACTAGCAGCGCAACCTGCTTGCGCGCGCGCTTGGCCGTGGCCTGGGCCAGCAGGTCGTGGCTTTCGGCAGCAAAGCCCACGCAGAACAGATCGCCCCCGAGGGCGCGCGGCGACTGGGCCACCGCGGCCAGAATGTCGGGGTTCTCGACGCAGTCCAGCGTGCGCGGCTGCCCCGAGCCGTCCTTCTTGATCTTGTGCGCGGCCGGCGCAGCGGGCCGCCAGTCCGCCACGGCCGCCGTGGCGATGAAAACCGCAGCATCCTGGACATGCTGCTCCACCGCGGCCAGCATGTCCCGGGCCGATTGCACGTTCACACGGTGCACGCCGCGCGGGGTGGGCAGATGCACGGGCCCTGCGACCAGCGTGGCGTCGGCCCCCGCTTCACGGGCCGCGCGCGCGATGGCAAAGCCCATCTTGCCGCTCGACAGGTTGGTGATGCCGCGCACCGGATCGATCGCTTCGTAGGTCGGCCCGGCCGTCACCAGCACCTTGCGCCCGGCCAGCGGCTTGGGGGCGAAGAAGGCGAGCAGTTCCTCGAGCAGTTGCGCCGGCTCCAGCATGCGCCCTTCGCCGGTTTCGCCGCAGGCCTGCTCGCCGTTGCCGACTCCCAGCACGCGCGCGCCGTCCTGCTCCGCCTGCGCCAGATTGCGCCGGGTGGCCGGGTGGGCCCACATCTCGCGGTTCATCGCCGGCGCCAGCAGCAGCGGCACGCGCTGCACGGGGCGTGCCAGGCACAGCAGGCTGAGCAGGTCGTTCGCCCGGCCTTGCGCCAGGCGCGCCACGAAGTCCGCGCTGCACGGCGCGATCAGGATCGCGTCGGCCCCGCGGCTCAGGTTGATATGCGGCATGCCATTCGACTCGCGTGCGTCCCACTGCGAGCCGCAGACCGGCCGCCCCGACAGGGTCTGCATGGTGAGCGGGGTGATGAACTGCTGCGCCGCCTCGGTCATCACCACCTGGACGGTGGCCCCCTCCTCGACGAGCCGGCGGCACAGCTCTGCCGCCTTGTAGCAGGCGACGCCCGCGCTCAGGCCCAGAACCATGTGTTTTCCGGCAAGCTCATGCATGGGCGGGGAATTTAACAGACGGGCACGCGCGCCGGCCGCCCGCGGGTCGCCCCCTATAATTCCAATTTCCCACCACCAAAAAGACATGGCCAAATTTGTCTTCGTCACCGGCGGTGTGGTGTCTTCCCTGGGCAAGGGGATCGCCTCCGCATCCCTTGCCGCGATCCTCGAATCGCGGGGCCTCAAAGTCACCCTCATCAAGCTCGATCCCTACATCAACGTCGATCCGGGAACCATGTCGCCATTCCAGCATGGCGAGGTTTTCGTGACCGACGATGGTGCGGAAACCGATCTGGACCTGGGCCATTACGAGCGTTTCATCGAAACGCGCATGAGAAAGACGAACAACTTCACCACCGGCAAGATCTATCAGTCGGTGCTGGAGAAGGAGCGCCGCGGCGACTACCTGGGCCAGACCGTGCAGGTCATCCCCCATGTGACCAACGAAATCCAGGAATTCATCGAGCGCGGCGCCGGCATCGGCACGCCGGACGCGGCGGCCGTGGCCATCGTCGAGATCGGCGGAACGGTGGGCGACATCGAGTCGCTGCCCTTTTTGGAGGCCGTGCGCCAGATGAGCCTGCGCATGGGCCCGAACAACACCGCCTTCGTGCACCTGACCTACCTGCCCTGGCTCGCCGCGGCAGGCGAGCTCAAGACCAAGCCCACGCAGCACACGGTGCAAAAGCTGCGCGAAATCGGCATCCAGGCCGACGCGCTGCTGTGCCGCGCCGACCGCCGCATTCCCGAGGAAGAACGCGCCAAGATCTCGCTGTTCACGAACGTCCCCGCGTGGGGCGTGATCAGCGTGTGGGACGTGGACACCGTCTACAAGGTGCCCCGCATGCTGCACGAGCAGGGGCTCGACGGCCTGATCTGCGACAAGCTGCGCCTGAACACTCCGCCCACCAGCCTGCGGCGCTGGGACGATCTGGTGCACGAAACCGAGCACCCGCAGGGCGAGGTCAGCGTCGCCATGGTCGGCAAATACGTGGACCTGTCGGACAGCTACAAGTCGCTGAACGAGGCGCTGCGCCACGCCGGAATGCGCAACCACGTGCGCGTGCGGATCGTGCACGTCGATTCCGAAACCATCGACGGCGCCGACGCGGCAGCAAAGCTCGCGCCGTACGACGCCATCCTGGTGCCGGGCGGCTTCGGTCCGCGCGGCGTGGAAGGCAAGATCGCCACCGCGCGCTTTGCGCGCGAACACAGGCGGCCCTACCTGGGCATCTGCCTGGGAATGCAGGTGGCCACCATCGAATACGCCCGCCATGTGGCCGGCCTGGCCGACGCGAACAGCACGGAGTTCGACCCCGCCACGCCGCACCCCGTGATCGCCCTGATCACCGAGTGGCAGGACGCCGACGGCAGCGTCAAGAAGCGCGACGCAGACTCGGACCTGGGCGGCACCATGCGCCTGGGCGCGCAGAGCTCCGACGTATCCGCGAACACGCTGGCGCACCGCATCTACGGTGACGTGGTGACCGAGCGCCACCGCCACCGCTACGAAGCCAACGTGAACTACCTGGAGCCGCTGCGCAAGGCGGGCCTGGTGATTTCGGCGCTCACGCAGCGCGAGCAGCTCACCGAAATCGTGGAACTTCCGCAGAGCATGCATCCCTGGTTCGTCGGCGTGCAGTTCCACCCCGAATTCAAGTCAACCCCCTGGAATGGCCATCCGCTGTTCAATGCCTTCATCGAGGCCGCGCTAGCGCACCAGCGCAGCCAGGCCGGCTTGCGCGAGAAGGATGCGCAATGAAACTCTGCGGCTATGACGTCGGCCTCGAACACCGCTTCCTTCTGATTGCCGGCCCCTGCGTGATCGAATCCGGGCAACTGCAAATGGACGTCGCGGGCCGGCTCAAGGAAATCACGGCCAGCCTGGGCGTCCCGTTCATCTTCAAGAGCAGCTTCGACAAGGCGAACCGCTCCAGCGGCACCAGCTTTCGCGGCCTGGGCCGGGAAAAGGGCCTGGAGATTCTGGCCAAGGTCCGGCGCGAGCTCGGCGTTCCCGTGCTCACCGACGTGCACACCGAAGACGACATCAGCGCAGCCGCCCAGGTGGTGGACGTGCTGCAAACGCCCGCCTTCCTGTGCCGCCAGACCGACTTCATCCACGCTGCGGCGCGCTCCGGCAGGCCGGTGAACATCAAAAAGGGCCAGTTCCTCGCGCCGCACGACATGCGCAACGTCATCGCCAAGGCCCGCGCTGCTGCCCGGGACGCGGGCCTGTCCGAGGACCGCTTCCTGGCCTGCGAGCGCGGCGCGAGCTTTGGCTACAACAACCTGGTGAGCGACATGCGCAGCCTGGCCGTCATGCGCGCCAGCGGCCCCCCGTGGTGTTCGACGCCACGCATTCGGTGCAACTGCCCGGCGCCCAGGGAAGCAGCAGCGGCGGCGAGCGCGCAATGGTCCCGGTGCTGGCCCGCGCCGCCGTCGCCGCGGGCGTTGCCGGCCTGTTCATGGAAACGCACCCCGACCCGGACAAGGCCTTGTCGGACGGCCCCAACGCCGTTCCGCTCAAGCACATGCGGGCCTTGCTGGAGACCTTGGTGGCGCTCGACGGCGTCACCAAGAAGAACGGCTTCCTGGAAAACGACTTTGAGGCATGAAAACATGAGCAGTGGCTACATCATCGCGTCCGTCACCGTGACCGACCCCGCGCAGTACGAGGAATACCGCAAGTGGAGCAGCCTGGCCATGCAGGCCCATGGCGCCGAAGTGTGCGTGCGCGGCGGCAAGGTGCAGGTGCTCGAAGGCGACTGGGACCCCGGCCGCACCGTGGTCCTCAAGTTCCCGAGTGTCGAGGCCGCGCGCGCGTTCTACGACAGCCCCGAATACCGCAAGGCCAGGGCCGCGCGCGCAGGCGCAGCCGTGATGCGCATGGTGTGCGTGGAGGGCTTGTAAGCCGAGCGCCCGCCAGCATGAGAGTTTCAAACCACCTGAGAGAAGACCATGAGTGCCATCGTTGACATCGTAGGCCGCGAAGTGCTCGACAGCCGCGGCAACCCCACCGTCGAATGCGACGTACTGCTCGAATCGGGCGTGATGGGCCGCGCCGCCGTGCCATCGGGTGCGTCCACCGGCAGCCGGGAAGCCATCGAGCTGCGCGACGGCGACCCGAGCCGCTACCTGGGCCGGGGCGTGCTCCGGGCCGTGGAGCACATCAACACCGAAATCTCCGAAGCCGTTCTGGGCCTCGACGCCTCGGAGCAGGCCTTCCTGGACCGGACCCTGATCGACCTGGACGGCACCGAGAACAAGGGCCGCCTGGGCGCGAACGCGCTGCTCGCCGTGTCGATGGCCGTGGCCCGCGCGGCCGCGGAGGAATCCGGCCTGCCCTTGTACCGCTACCTGGGCGGCATGGGCAGCGTGCAGTTGCCGGTGCCCATGATGAACGTGATCAACGGCGGCGCGCACGCGAACAACAACCTGGACTTGCAGGAGTTCATGATCATCCCCGTGGGCGCCCCGAGCCTGCGCGAAGCCCTGCGCTGGGGCGCCGAGGTGTTCCACGCGCTCAAGAAGATCATCCACGACCAGGGGATGAGCACCTCCGTCGGCGACGAAGGCGGCTTTGCCCCCAACGTCGAGAACCACGAAGCGGCGATCCGCCTGATCCTGCAGGCCATAGCCGCCGCCGGCTACAGCGCCGGCGAGCAGATTGCCCTGGGCCTGGACTGCGCCGCGAGCGAGTTCTACAAGGACGGCATGTACGTGCTCGAGGGCGAGGGCGGCCTGACGCTCAGCGCCGTGCAGTGGACCGACATGCTCGCGTCCTGGGTCGACAAATACCCGATCATCAGCATTGAAGACGGCATGCACGAGAGCGACTGGGACGGCTGGAAGCATTTGACCGAACGCCTGGGCGACAGGGTGCAGCTGGTGGGCGACGACCTGTTCGTGACCAACACCAAAATCCTCAAGGAAGGCATAGACAAGCGCGTGGCCAACGCCATCCTCATCAAGATCAACCAGATCGGCACGCTGAGCGAAACCTTTGCCGCCATCGAAATGGCCAAGCGCGCGGGCTATACCGCCGTGATCTCGCACCGTTCGGGCGAGACCGAGGACAGCACCATCGCCGACATCGCCGTGGGAACCAACGCCGGCCAGATCAAGACCGGCTCGCTGAGCCGCTCCGACCGCACCGCCAAGTACAACCAGCTGCTGCGCATCGAAGAAGACCTGGGCGAAGTCGCTCACTACCCCGGTCGCGCCGCGTTCCGCAACTTGCGCTGACATGTCCGCCCCACGCCCGGCCGCTGCCTGCCGTTGCGCTCCTGCGGTGCAGGGGAGAAGGAATCGCTGGCCTGAACGCACCCCATGAGCCCGCGCATCGTCCCCGTCATCCTGCTGGCGCTGCTGGTGGGCCTGCACGCCCAGCTCTGGCTGGGGCGCGGCAGCGTACCGAGCGTCAACGAGATGCGGCGGCAGATCGTCTTGCAGAACGCGGCCAACGAGCAGGCGCGGCAAGTCAACGCGCGCCAAGCCTCCGAGGTCGAAGACCTCAAGGAGGGGCTGGACATGGTGGAAGAAAAGGCGCGCAGCGAATTGGGCATGGTCAAGCCCAACGAGGTCTACGTGCAGTTCACTGCGCAATAACTATTGAAACACCCTGGGGCGCCTTCGCTGCGTCCTCTCAGGGAGGCGACACCAGGGGCCCGGCAAGGCCGGCTCCATGGTGTCGCCGGCTTGCGCGCCGCGTCCGCGGTCCATGCGCCGTGGAAAACGGATGGCGATGGGAGGTTTACTCTCCGTCGCCCATCTGCGATTGCAGGTAGTTTTGCAGACCGACCTTGGCGATCAGATCGATCTGGGTTTCGAGGAAGTCGATGTGCTCTTCCGTGTCGTTCAGAATCTCTTGCAGCAGGTCGCGCGAAACGTAGTCGCGCACGGTTTCGCAATGGGCCATGCCTTCCTTGATGGTGGCCTGCGCGCCTTGCTCGGCGCGCAAATCGCAGGCCAGGATCTCCGGCACGTTTTCGCCGACCTGAATCTTGGCGAGGTCCTGCAGGTTGGGCAGGCCGTCGAGCACGAGAATGCGGTCCATCAGGCTGTCAGCATGTTTCATCTCGCCGATCGACTCGGATTTCTCCTTCTTGGCCAGCTTGTCGAAGCCCCAGTGCTCGAGCATGCGGTAGTGCAGGAAGTACTGATTGATCGCGGTGAGTTCGTTTCTGAGTTGGGCCTGCAAATGACCAATAACTTGCGGGTCTGCTTTCATGGTGGGACTCCTTGTTGTGTTGATGCGGCATGCATTGTCGTGACCGAAACCGACCGGCGCAAGGCAATCCCCTGCGCACGCGCATTGGCTGCGTGTGAGGTTCAGTTGCGTTCGCATTCACGCCCGCTGCCCGGACACACCCGACTCGCACGTTGCCGCCGGAGCACCAGCCGCAGGCGGTTCATGCGGCGCTGCCTCTGCGGTGCATAGCCATAAGCGATCCACAAAATTGAATCAATCAATTTGATTGATGGCATTCGAGGGCCTAGACTTCAGCCCTGTTTCATCAACCCAAGCAGCAAGGAAACCGCAATGTCCCTGATCAACACCTCCGTTCAACCCTTCAAGGCCACCGCTTTCGTGAACCGCGGCAGCAAGGGCGAATTCATCGACGTGACCGAAGCCAGCCTCAAGGGCAAGTGGTCCGTGCTGATCTTCATGCCCGCAGCCTTTACCTTCAACTGTCCCACCGAAGTCGAAGACGCGGCCGAGCACTACGCGGAGTTCCAGAAGGCCGGTGCCGAGGTATACATCGTCACCACCGACACGCATTTCTCGCACAAGGTGTGGCACGAGACCTCTCCCGCCGTCGGCAAGGCCCGCTTCCCGCTGGTGGGCGACCCCACGCACCAACTGACGCATGCCTTTGGCGTGCACATCCCCGAAGAGGGTCTGGCGCTGCGCGGCACCTTCGTCATCAATCCCGATGGCCTGATCAAGACCGCCGAAGTCCACTCCAACGAGATCGCGCGGGACGTGAGGGAGACCGTGCGCAAGCTCAAAGCCGCGCAGTACACCGCCGCGAACCCCGGCCAAGTCTGCCCCGCGAAGTGGAACGAAGGCGCCAAGACCCTGGCCCCTTCGCTGGACCTGGTGGGCAAGATTTAAAAACCGCCTCTTGGCAGGGCGCGCGGGCGCTCGCATGAGCCGGACAGCGTCATGGCGCGTGCGCCATGCCGTCCGGCTTTTTTTCGCCCCGACGGGGCCGGCTGATCCCCAGGCGCCGCGCCATGCCCTCGACAAAGAAACCGGAATTCAAAGGACCTCACCATGCTCGACGAACAACTCAGGACCCAGCTTTCCACCCATCTGGAGCGCGTGACGCAGCCGTTCGAGCTGGTGGCCTCGCTGGACGACGGCGCAGCGTCCCGCGACATGCAGGAACTGCTGCAAACCATCGCGTCGCTGCGGAGCGACAAGATCCGCCTGCGGACCGACGGCGACGACACCCGCAAGCCTTCGTTTGGCCTGCAACGCACGGGCAGCGCGCCCCGTTTGCGCTTTGCCGGCCTGCCGCTGGGCCATGAGTTCAGCTCCCTGGTACTGGCCCTGCTGTGGACCGGCGGCCACCCGCCCAAGGTCGGGCAGGACGTGATCGAGCAGATCCAGTCCCTGGACGGGGACCGCCACTTCGAGGTCTATATGGGACTGAGCTGCCACAACTGCCCGGACGTGGTGCAGGCCCTGGCGCTGATGGCCGTGCTCAACCCCGGGATCAGGACCACCGTCATCGAAGGCGGCGCCTTCCAGCAGGAAGTGGCCGAGCGCGAGGTCATGGCCGTTCCCACGGTGTTCCTCAATGGCCAGCCGTTCGCCTCGGGCCGCATGGCGCTGGAGGAGATTCTTGCCAAGCTCGACACCGGGGCGGCGGCGCGCGATGCGGCCAGGCTGTCGGCCAAGGCGCCGTATGACGTGCTCATCGTGGGCGGTGGTCCCGCGGGCGCTGCCGCCGCCGTGTATGCCGCGCGCAAGGGCATACGCACCGGCATCGCCGCCGAACGCTTTGGCGGCCAGGTGAATGACACGCTGGCGATCGAGAACTACATCTCGGTGCCTGCCACCGACGGCCCCCGGTTTGCTGCCGCGCTGCAAACCCACACCCGCGCCTATGGCGTGGACATCATGGACCTGCAACGCGCTGACCGGCTGATCCCGGCCGCGCAGCCCGGCGGCCTGATCGAACTGCAATTGGCCCATGGCGGCAGGCTCCAGGCCAGGACGCTGATCCTGTCCACCGGCGCGCGCTGGCGCAACGTGAACGTTCCCGGCGAGGCCGAGTATCGGAACAAGGGCGTGGCCTATTGCCCGCACTGCGACGGCCCGCTGTTCAAGGGCCGGCGCACGGCGGTGATCGGCGGCGGCAATTCCGGCGTCGAGGCCGCCATCGACCTCGCGGGAATCGTGGCCCATGTCACGCTCGTCGAGTTTGCCGAGCAGCTCAAGGCCGACGCCGTGCTGGTGCGCAAGCTCCAGAGCCTGCCCAACGTAAGTATCCACACGAATGCGCAGACCACCGAGATCACGGGCGCCGACGGCAAGGTGAACGGCCTCCGGTACAAGGACCGCGCCACGGGCGCCGAGCATCTGCTGCCACTCGAGGGCGTGTTCGTGCAGATCGGCCTGGTGCCCAACACCGAATGGCTCAAGGGCACGGTGGAGCTCAGCCGGTTTGGCGAAATCGTGGTCGACGCCAAGGGCCAGACCAACCTGCCCGGCGTGTTTGCTGCGGGCGATTGCACCACGGTGCCGTACAAGCAGATCGTCATCGCCGCGGGCGACGGGGCCAAGGCGGCGCTGAGTGCGTTTGAGCACCTCATCCGCACCCCGCCGGTAGCGCCCGCCCCGGCGGCGCGCGAGGCCGTGGCGGCTTGAGACGCGGGCTGTGCGGCGAGGCGGATTTTTATTGAGAATCATTCGCATATAATCCCACCCCCCGACAGCCAGCCACCCCAGGCCCTGGTGCGACCCGTCAGCGCTCGCACCATGCAGGCCGCGTTTCTGGAGCCAGCTCTGTATTCCTTGTCGTTTCAGAGAAGGACCTCCATCCATGGACCCGACATTTCCCATACACGCTTGGCCGCAGGCATGGCTGGCGGCGTGCGCCTGCGCTGCCATGGGCGGCGCGCAGGCGCAGCCGAAGGCTGCGGAGCCGGTTCTCGGCGAGGTGGTCGTCAGCGGTTCGCGCAGCGCGCAGGACCCCGACGAACTGCCCATGAGCATCGATGTCATCAACGCCCGGGCGCTCGAAGAGGGCCAGGTGCGGGACATCCGGGACGCGGCGCGCGGGCTGCCGAACGTGTCGGTCACGCGGTCGCCCGCGCGTTTCTCGCTGACCGGCGGATCCACGGGGCGCGAGCAGAACGCGGGCTTCAACATCCGCGGGCTCGATGGCAACCGCGTGCTGATGCTGGTGGACGGCATGCGCCTGCCGCGCAGCTATGCGTTCGGGGCCAACGCCTTCGGGCGCGACTATCTCGACATCGGCCTGCTGCAACGCATCGAGGTGCTGCGCGGCGCCAGCTCGGCGCTGTACGGCTCGGACGGCATGGCGGGGCTGGTGCACTTCATCACGGCAGACCCGTCCGCGTTTCTGGAAGCCGGCAAGCGCCTGGGCGGGCGGGTGAATGCCGCGTACGACGGCGACGACCACGGCAAGCGCCTGGGCGCCACCGTGGCCGGGCGCGCGGGGGATTCGCTGCAATGGCTGCTGGGCGGCAACCTGACCCGGGCCCGCGCGCTCGAGAACAGGGGAGAGAACCATGCGGCGAACGCCGACCGCACACGTCCCAATCCGCAAAAGGACCACAGCGGGGCGCTGCTGGGCAAGGTCGTGCTCACGCCGGGTGGCGGCCAGCGCCATGTGTTCATGCTCGAACAGGTGGACAAGCGCTCCGACCACGAATTGCTCAGCGCGCGCGCCAAGCCGCCGCTGGCGGCCACGTCCACGCTGTCGTCGAACGCATGGACCGTGATGCGCCGCAGCCGTGCCACCTGGGAAGGGTCTTGGCGCCTGGATACGGCCTGGGCCGACGGTATCCAGGCCGCCCTGGGCTACCAGGACGCGCACGCGCGCGAGTACATCGCCGAAGACCGCAACACCGCGGCCGACCGGGTGCGCGACGTGACTTACGACGAGCGCAGCTGGCAGGCCAACCTGCAAGGCAGCAAGGCGCTGCGCATGGGGCCGGACTGGGCCCAGAAAATCACCTACGGCCTGGACTATGCGGTCGCCAAGGTGCGCAATCTGCAGACCGGCGTGACGCCGCCCGCGGGCGAAACCTTCCCGCTGAAGCGTTTTCCGGACACCACCGAGACCAGCGCGGCGTTCTACGCGCAGGACGAATTCGTGCGCGGCGCCTGGAGCATCACGCCCGGCGTGCGCCTGGACGCTTTCCGCATCCGGGCCAAGCAGAGCGGCTTCGGGGCGCAGGCGGTTTCGCTGTCGGGCAGCGCGGCCTCGCCCAAGGTCGGCGTGTCGTACCGGGCAAGCCCCGTCTGGACTGTGTTCGGCAACCTGGCTGCCGGTTTCCGCGCGCCCAACGCGGGGCAGGTGAACGCCTTCTTTGAAAACCCGGTGGGCAATTACAAGACCGTGCCGAATGGGGAACTGCGCCCGGAAAAGAGCCGCAACTTCGAGCTGGGCGTGCGCGCGCGCATGGACTCCCTGGCGCTCCGGGCCACAGCCTTCACCGGGCGCTACAAGGACTTCATCGAAGACCTGCGCCGCGTCAGCGGCGCGGGCACGCCGGGCAACCCGCTGGTGTTCCAGTCGGTCAACATCGACCGGGTGAAGCTCGATGGCTTCGAGGTCGGCGGCGCCATGCGCTGGGGCACGTGGGCCGGCGGGGCGCTGAGCACGCCATTTGCCTACGGCCGCACGCGCGGGCGCGACATGGCCACGGGCCGCCCCGTGAACACCGTGGACCCCGCGCGCCTGACGGCCGGTCTGCGCTACGACCACAGCGCCTGGATGCTGCGCCTGGACGCGACCCACGGCGCTGCGAAGAAGGTCCGCGACGTGAGCGGGGCCGCCGGCGGCGCGCAGTACCTCACGCCCTCCTGCACGGTGCTCGACCTGTCGGGCCAGTGGCGCATCCGCAGGGACCTGCGCCTGAACGCCGCAATCCACAATCTCACCAACCAGAAGTATTGGCGCTGGGCCGACGTGCGCGGCCTGGCCGCGAACGCCGCCTTCATCGACGCCTACAGCCAGCCCGGCCGGTCCCTGCGGATCTCGCTGGTGGCGGACTTTTAGCGCGCTGTCCCGGCAAAATGAACCCCTTTTCCAGGAGATGCACCATGCGCCCTGTTCCCGAAACGCCCGATTCCGGCGGCAGATACGCCGCGCCCGCCGTCCGCGCGCAGTTCGCTGCCGCGCGCGCCAGCGGCAAGCGTGCCAAGGATGCTGCCGAGAGCCTGGGTCTGTCGGAGGGCGCCGCGGTCGCCGCGCACGCCGGCAAACATGAACACCCGCTCCAGGCCCTTGCGTTGCAGGGATCGTGGCTGGAACTGCTGCAGTCGCTCCAGGACTGCGGCCCCCTGATGGCGCTCACGCGCAACGCCGGGGCGGTGCATGAGAAAACCGGCGTCTACACCCAGGTGTCGGCCGCAGGCCCTGTGGGGCTGGTACTCGGCGGGGACATCGACCTGCGGCTGTTCCTCTCCCGCTGGCATGCCGGCTTTGCCGTCACCGAGTTGCGCGCAGACCCGGCCCAGCCGCCCGCGCGCAGCCTGCAATTCTTCGACGCCCATGGCTGCGCCGTGCACAAGGTGTGCACGCGCGAGGCCACCGACCTGGCCGCGTTCGACGCCGTCGTGCGGCGTTTTGCGCAGCCGGGTGCGGTCCATGCATTTGCCGCTGCGCCCGGGCCTGAGGTCCCCCGGCCAGACGCAGAGATCGACGCCGTCGGCCTGCGCGCGGCCTGGGCGGCGATGCGCGACACGCATGAATTCTTCGGACTCATCCGCAAGTTCGGTGTGGAGCGCCAGCAGGGCTTGCGCCTGGTGGAAGGCCGGTTCTCCTGGCGCACCACGCCGCAGGCGGTTGCGCGCCTGCTCGATGAGGCCGCCATGGACGCCTTGCCGATCATGGTTTTCGTGGGCAGCGGCGGCTGCATTCAGATCCACACCGGTGCGGTGCGCAACGTCCAGCCGCTGGACACGCCGGGCGCGCGCTGGATCAACGTGCTCGACGCCGGCTTCAACCTGCATCTGCGCAGCGACATG
>NZ_AFAL01000411.1 GCF_000193225.1 Verminephrobacter aporrectodeae subsp. tuberculatae At4
TGGCGACGCTGAACAAGCAAGGAGCCAAGCTGTTTGACGCGCTCATCCAAGCCTTTCTGGGCGCTCCGGTTCAACCTTGCTTTGGTTGATCGGCTGGGCCGTGGGGCCGGGGGCTGAGTAGTTACGATTTTTTTTACCTGATCCCCCCGTGCTGGCGCGGTCTCGCACCCTGGCCTCTTGAGCACACCCCTGTCGAAGTGGCCCCTCCAGGCGCACATTCCGCCGTTTTTCTCTCTCTGTTCTCTGCTGTCCTCTTGAACATTCAAGACCCGAAGTCGTGTATTGGCGCGGGTTTGCGGGCCATCGGTTTGCTTCTTCGCTTGCCCGCGCCGGACTGGTCGAGGCGCTGCGCGGCTATAACGGCACGCCCGCCGAGGTGTTCGAGGACGACGAACTATACTGGACCTGCTGCCGACCTTGAAGGCCGACTTCGACCTCGTGGCCTCGTACAGCTACGGCGGCCGCGCGGCGCTGCCGCTGCTGGTGCTGCACGGCGCCGACGATCCGCACGCAGATGCCGCGCGGGTCGCCGGCTGGGCCGACGAGGCCCAGGGCGGCTGCACCCTGAAACGGCTGCCCGGCGACCACTTCTTCTTCGAATGGCAGGAAGCGCGCATCATCCGACTCTTGGCCGACCAGTTGCTGACGGCCAACTGTGACGAAAGGGCAGCACCATGACCAGCGAAACGAAGGGCGGCGCGCCGGTGACGGCGCCATTGGACGCGCCCACGCATCCCGACCCCTATAACTACTACGCGCAGCTGCACAGCGCGGCGCCGGTGCAGTTTGACGCCGCGCTCAACGCCTGGGTGGTGTCCTCCGCGGCTGCGGTGACGCAGATGCTGGAGAACCCGGTCGCGCGTGTGCGGCCGGCGGCCGAGCCGGTGCCGCCGGGACTGCTCGGCTCGCAGGCCGGGCTCTTGTTCGGGCACCTGGTGCGCATGAACGATGGACCGGTGCACGAACGCCTGAAGTGCCAAGTCGCGCGGTGCCTGGATGCGGTGAGCGACGAGACGCTGTGGGAGGTCGCGCGCGAGGCGGCGCGCCAGTGCGCGACGCTGACCGAACCCGTGCGCCACCCCGACGGGCTGACCTCCTTCTGCTACCAGCTGCCGGCGCAGACCATGGGCCTGCTGCTGGGCCTACCGGCGGCGGCGCTGCCGCGGGCGGCGCGCCTGACCAGCTTGCTGGTGCGCTGCATCAGCCCGGGCAGCAGCACCGCCGACCAATTAAACGCGAGCCGCGAAGCCGCCGGCCTGCTGTGGCAGCTATTTGACGAACTGCTGGACGACGGCGTGCCCGACGGCCGGCTTGGCCTGCTGTGGACGCTGCAGCACGCGGCGCGGGACGACGGCGGCGGCACCATGCGCGAGGCCGTGATTGCCAACGCGATCGGCTTCATGACGCAGGCTTTCGAGGCTACGGCGGGCCTGATCGGCAACGCGTGGCTCGCGCTGGCCGCGGGTGCGGACGCACCCGACACGCGCGACGCGCAGGCGACGGCGGCCTTTCTGCGCGAAGTGCTGCGCCACGACCCGCCAATCCATAACACACGCCGCTTCGCTGCCGAGGACTTCGAGCTGGACGGCTCCACCGTGCGCGCCGGCGAAAGCCTGCTGCTGTTGCTGGCCGCCGCCAACCGCGATCCGACGCTGCACGCGCAGCCCGAGCGCTTCGATCCGTCGCGCGGCCCCCGCCATGCTGTTCACCTTCGGCCATGGGCGCCACGGCTGTCCGGGCCAGCGCATGGCGTTGGCCATCACCGCCGCGGCGCTGGCGCAACTGAAAGACGAGGGCCTGGATCCGCGCGACGTGCTGCGGCCGGTGCAGTACCGCCGCTCACTGAACGCGCGTGTGCCTGAACTGCGCACGGCACTGGCCTCGTGTCCTGCCCCGCAAATATCAGCACATCACTAGGAGGATTGCCATCGATGTACGCAGTCATCTTCGAGACGCAGCCCAGCAGCCAGCGCTTCTCCGACTATCTGCGCCTGGCCGGCGAGCTGGGTCCCACGCTGCAGGCCATGGACAGCTTCGTAATGAACGAGCGCTTCACGAACGACGGCAACGACGGCCTCTTGCTGTCATTGTCGCTGTGGCGTGACGAGAAGTCGCTGGTGCGCTGGCGCACCCATGGGCAGCACCACGGTGTGCAGTTGCAGGGCCGCGCCGGCGTGCTGGACAACTACCGCATGCGCGTGGGACGCATCGACTTGCAGGTCGATGAGCAGGGCCTACGGCACGGGTCCGCGCTAGCGGCCGACGAGCTGAGCACAGTGTCCGCGCATCCGCTGCTGACGCTAGAGATCGCTTGCACTGCGTTCGACGCCGTGCCGGTCGGCTGCAGTCTCTTCACCGGCGTGCTCAATGCGGCGCGTCATGTGCGCTTGGCCGCGTGGCCGGACGCCGCGGCGGCCGAGTACCACCTGCTGCGCTCGCCGGCCGGCGCCGGCGAGCAGCGCTTTCGCATCTGGGTGCTGCGTGACTACGGCATGGAGGACCGGCGCGAAGCACCGGTGTTCCATGCGCCGCGCGCTACCAGATGAGGCCCAGCAGCGACGCCTTGACCGTGGCGGCGGTCTTGTTGCAGGTGCCGAGTTTGGCCGACGCGTTGTTGAGGTGGAAGTTCACCGTACGCATCGGAGATGCGCAGGATCTTGGCGGTATCAGCCGAGGTCTTGCCGTCGGCCGTCCAGCGCAGCACCTCGATCTCGCGCTCGGCAAGCTCCACCGCTTGGCCCTCCGTCGCTTCTATGACCTGATCTTGGAACAGGTTGACAAGGGTGATTTCATTGCTGGCTCGCTCGCCCAGAACATTGAAATGGAAGGGATGGTCTACCCGCTTTATCGGTACGAAATGAAGTACTGGTCACGGATCGATTCAGCGTTCAGTCACATTGTCAAAGGTGCCTTCGCAGACGAAGCCCACCACGTCGGATTTGGCGAAGCCATGATGCGCTCGTACCTCAAGGGTCTTGACCCCGGTCGACGGTCACGTTTGCAAAAGATGCTTGAGCCGTTCTCTGGGCTGATCTGGCAGGCGCATGCGCGAGGTCTGCGAGGAGGAGCAGGTCCGCTTGCTGATGGCGGAGATTCATCAAGAGCATGCCGAGCGGTCGATCCGCCTCGCCATCCATTGAGGTGAGAGGGCCAATCGCCATCATGCAAAGCACTCAGACCAGACTGACCTATGTTGCCGCGATTAGCGCGCTGCTGATATGGAGTGGCGCAGTGGCCAACAAAATTGCGAATCGCTACCTGGGTGGCTTGTCCGTGGGTGTACTGCGCTCTATGGTGGCCGGCTTCGCCGCACTGCTCGTGGTGCTGGTGCTTGGATACCGACTGCCGTCGAGCGGCAGACAGCGAGGCTTGCTGGTGCTCTCCGGACTTTGCAGTTTTGTCCTTTGGCCGGTCTTCATGAGCGTAGGCATCCAGCATACGACCGTCGGAGATGCGACGGTGATCATGGCACTGATTCCCATCTTGACGGTGCTGGTTGGCAGTGCGGCCCAACGGCGTGCGCCGGCGCTGAGTTGGTGGCTTGGGGCATCGCTTGCGTTCGCAGGCGGCGTGCTCCTGCTCGTGCATCGGGGCCTCTTCCTTCCTGCGGTTGTCGAAGGTGTATCGCTCCGCGGGGATTTGTGGGTGCTGCTCGGTGCCGTGCTGTGCGCGATTGGCTATGCAAGCGGTGCCCGGGTTGCCCAAGAAATCGGGACGATGGCGACCACCTTTCTCGGTCTGACCATCTCGTTGCCGCTTCTGGCGCCAATCTTTCTGTTGTGCACGCCCCTGCGGGGGCTGCAGCGGCTTCCACTGGAGTTCTGGAGCGCGGTAGCGTGGATGGCGTTGATGTCCTCGTTGGTCGGTTATGGCCTGTGGTTTTTCGCGCTGTCGCGAGGAGGGATTGCCCGTATCGCCACGCTGCAGCTTGCCATGCCGGTGTTCGGTCTTGCATTTGCCGCCTTGCTCCTGCAGGAGTCCATCACGGACTACTTGGGGCTGGCGTGTTTGATTATCCTGAGTGGCGTCTACATCGCCCAGCGTAAAGCATGAACATGCTGTACAATCTGAGAACCGTACGGGCCAGGATCGCCGATGCTGCTGCGAGGACGGGACGTCCTGTCGGCGATGTCTGTTTGCTGGCGGTGTCCAAGAATAGACGAGAAGCGAGAACTGATTCATTCCAGGACTCAGCCCCCGATTGTCAAAGAATAGGATAGATTGTTCGTCTATGCGTTATGCTTGTTTGCTTCGTGGGATAAACGTCAGTGGTCTCCGCAAAATTGCGATGAAGGAATTGGTCGAGGTGTGTAAGGGCATTGGACTGCGGAACGCAAGCAGTCTGCTACAGAGCGGTAACCTCCTGGTTGAATCAAGCCTGAAGGCGCCCCAGGTGGAAACCTTGCTACAGGATGAGATCTGTTTGCGTTTCAGCTACGCGGATGTCGATGTCATTGCTCTCACCGCCAAGGACCTTGTGGAGGTGATTTCCGGATTGCCTGAGGACTGGAGGACACACGACAGTTCCAAGCTGCATATCACCTTCTTCAAGAGCATCTTAGTGCAGGCAAGTGCATCCAATGGTGGCTATGCGCCCGACCTCTATGCGCTCAGAGGGAAAGTCGCGTACGTCTACTGCCCGGACGGCTATGGTCGTACCAAGCTCAACACCCGCTTTTTCGAGCGACTCTGCAAGACCCGTGCAACTACGAGGAACTGGAGCACGACGCTCAAGCTTCAGATGCTGGCTGTTGCTTGACAGCGGCGCGTGTCAAGATAGTTGTCGCCTCATTCAAACAGCCATTGGCTGAATATCCTGTGCGCGCGAATGCGTCTTGATGACCGAATCGGGTTCGGGGTTGAGGCTCACGGCCTCAATGTGCGACCAGTTGCGCGTAGCGCCAGACCAGCGTGCCGGGTTGAGGGCGCGAGCACTCATGTACAGCGCCTGCTGAGCGGTCAGGATCGCTTTGTCTTGACCTGCATGGCGCTGTGCCGGTAGTCATGGTTGTACCTGCGCACGAACGGGGCCACCCAGGCTCTGGCCTCGTGCAGATCGACGAAGCCCTTGACCGGGAACTCAGGGCGGTACTTGGCCGTGCGAAACAGCGACTCGGCATAGGCGTTGTCATCGCTGGCACACGGTCGCGAGTACGAGGGCTTGACGCCCAGCCAGTTGAGCATTGCCAGCACTGTCGTGGCCCAGAGCGTGGAGCCGTTGTCGCCGTGCAGCAGCGGCTTGGTTTGCAGCACGGCAATGCGTTCAGCCAGCGAGGTGCGTTGTACCAAACGTGCCGCATGGTCACTGTGGTCGGTGTCGTGGACCTCCCAGTCGACGATTTTGCGGCTGTACAGGTCCAGGACCATGCTTGGCACACGGCAGTGGCGATGTGCGTGGTCGGTGGGCGCGTAGCCTTGGGCGCCTTGGCGCGGCCCCGATGGGTGTTCTGACCATGCGCGCGCAGCACCCGCGCGAAGCTGGACTCGCTGGCCAGATAGACGCCTTCGTCGGCGAGCATGGGCACGATGCGTGCCGGGGACATGTCCGCAAAGCGCGGTTCGTTGGCCACGGCCAGCAGTCGGTCGCGCTCGGCCGGGCTCAAGGCATGGCTGGGCAGGGGCGCACGGCTTGCGGGCGGCCGTCGCCGGCCGTCAGCCCTGCGTGGGCCTGCCAGCGCTGCAGGGTGCGCAGATCGATGCCGGCGGTCTTGCAGGCCAGGCGCAGCCTCGCGCCTGCGGCATGCGCTGTGTGGATGGACTGGGCCATGGCTTGGCGATCTTCGAGGCTGATCATGCGGCCTCGCCCTTGT
>NZ_AFAL01000410.1 GCF_000193225.1 Verminephrobacter aporrectodeae subsp. tuberculatae At4
CTCAACCCGCTGGGGGACGACTACATCACCTCGGCCGACGAGTGGAGCGCCATCCCGGGCGCGCTCGAGGCCGTTGCCCGGCTCAACCACGCGGGCTGGCACGTGGTGCTTGCGACCAACCAGCCGGGGCTGGGCCGGGGCCTGCTGGACGTGGCGGCGCTCAACGCCATCCACGCCAAGATGCACCGGCAGGTGGCGGCGCTCGGCGGGCGCATCGACGCGGTGTTCTTTTGCCCGCACGCGGACGACGAGGGCTGTGCCTGCCGCGAGCCTGCGCCGGGCCTGCTCGAACAGATTTGCGAGCGCTACGGCGTGGAGCCGCACGAGGTGCGCGTGGTCGGCAGCTGCACCGCGCACCTGCAGGCCGGCGCCGCGCTGGGCGCGCAGCTGCATCTGGTGTGCACGGGGCACTCGGCGCACCTCGATCCGGGTGCGCCGCTGCCCGCGGACCTGCCACCGGGAACGCTGCTGTACGCCAGCCTGGGCGGGTTCGCGGACCAGCTGCTGGCCGCCGCGCCCCCGCCCGCAGCCGGGACGCAGCCGGCGCGCGCCTGATGCCGCGGCACGTGGCCCGAGAGACGATCCAGATGGCCGCCCTCCTGCGCTCCGTCATCCACCTGCTCTGGATGGGCATCACCGTGGTGCCCTACGCGCTGGCCATCCTGCTCGCCGCGCTGCTCGGGCTGCGCGCGGCGTGGCGCTACCGCATCGCTGCGGCCTGGCTCTCGCTGTGCATCAGCGGCGCGCGCGTGCTCCTGGGAATCCGCACCCGGATGACGGGCCTGGAAAACCTGCCGCAGGGCGCGGACGCGGGGGCCGTGCTGCTCGTCAAGCACCAGTCCGTCTACGAGACCTTTCTGATGCCCACGATCATGCCGCGCCCCCTGGCCTACGTGTTCAAGAAGGAGCTGCTGCGCGTGCCGTTCTTCGGCTGGGCCATCGGCCGGCTGGACATGATCCACATCGACCGCGACCGGCGCATGCGCGCCTTCACCAAGGTGCTGCAACGCGGCCGGGAACTGCTTGCCCGGGGCGTCTGGGTCATCATGTTCCCCGAAGGCACGCGCACCGAACGCGGCCAGCAGGGCAGCTACAAGAGCGGCGGCGCGCGCCTGGCGATCGACGCCGGCGTACCCGTCATTCCCATCGCCGTGACCTCCGCCCGGGTCTGGCCGCGCAAGGCCTTCGTCAAGCGCCCCGGCGTGGTCGATGTGTCGATCGGCCCGCCGATTGCCAGCGCGGGCCGCAAGCCCGACGAGCTGATGCGCGCGGCGCAGGACTGGATCGAAGCCGAAATGCGCCGCCTCGACCCCGACGCCTACCCACCACCGGCCAGCGCGCCGACGCCACCGGACTAGTGTTCTGCCCCGTAAATAGCAGCACAAAATGAAACGGATGCATTTCGCGCCATGGCAAGGCGCAAACCGCAGCGATACCCTTAGGTATCGCGAGGATTTGCAACGCCGCCATGGCGTGAAAGGCGCAGTTTCATGTGCTGATATTTGCGGGGCAGGACACGAGTGAGCTCGCCATGATGCAGCGCTTCGTGCAACTGGCGCTCGACCTGTTCGATCCTCCGCCCGGCGCCGACGCCGGGCGGGAAGAACCGCCGCCGGCAACGGCAAGACCCGCGCCGCCGCCGGCCGTCCCCCTGCCGTCGCTGCTGTCCCCCGCCGAATTCCGCCACCCCCGGGCGAACGGCGAACTGCTGCTCGGCGACGCCGTGGTGGCCTACGCGCTGCAGCGCGCGCGGCGCCGCAGCATCGGCCTCATCGTGGGGGCCGACGGCCTCTCGGTGCGCGCGCCGACCTGGGTCAGCCTGGGCGCGGTGGACGCGGCGCTGCGCGCGAAGTCCGACTGGATCCTGCGCAAGCTGACGCAGGCGCGCGAGCGCCAGCGGCGCCTGGAGGGCGAGCGCATCGTCTGGACCGACGGGGCCGCGCTGCAGTACCTGGGCGACCCGCTGAAGCTGGTACTCGACCCGGGCCATGGCTTTTCCGAAAAGGGCGGGGCGCTGCTTGCGTGCGCCGCAGGCGATGGCGCCGGGCCCTGCCTGCACATCGGACTGCCCCATGGCGCCAGCGCAGCGCAAATCCGCGACGCCGTGCAGGCCTGGCTGATGCGCGCCGCGCGCCGCCACTTCAGCGCCCGGCTGGACCACTTTGCACCGCTGCTGGGCGTGCGCTGGACGAGCCTGCGCCTGTCCAGCGCGCAGACCCGCTGGGGCAGCGCCAGGGCCGACGGCAGCATCCGCCTGAACTGGCGCCTGCTGCATTACCGCCCGGCGATCATCGACTACGTGGTCGCGCACGAACTCGCGCACCTGCGCGTGATGGACCACAGCCCGCGCTTCTGGGACACGGTGGCCAGCGTGCTGCCCGACTACGCCCAACTGCGCAAACACCTGCGCGACGCGCCCGCGCCGCCGTGGGACTGATCCCCAAGGAGGAAGGCATATGACGACACCCCCCCACGCCCCAGCGGTCCCCGCCACCCCGCGCCCCGCCGAGGGCTACGCCGGCGACGTCACGCCGCAGCTTGCCTGGCAGTGGGTGCAGGCGGGCCAGGCGGTGCTCGTGGACGTGCGCAGCGACGCCGAGCGCGAATGGGTCGGGCAGGTGCCTGGCGCGGTTCCCGTGGCCTGGAAGCAGTGGCCTGCCATGGCGCTGAACGCGGATTTCGACGCCCGGATGCGCGCCGCCGTCCCCGCAGGGGGCCGCGCCGTGCTGCTGTGCCGCAGCGGCGTGCGCTCCATCGCCGCCGCGCGCCGCGCCACCGAGCTGGGAATCATCGCGTACAACATCCTGGAAGGCTTCGAGGGCGACGCCGACGCGCAGGGCCAGCGCGGCAAACGGGGCGGCTGGCGCTTCCATGGCCTGCCCTGGCGCCAGGGCTGAGCGGCGGGTCGAACCCGGGATAATCCGGCGCATGACTTTTCTGGCCATCGACGTCGGCAACACCCGCCTCAAATGGGCGCTGTACGACGCGCCCCGCCCCGGGGCGACGCTGCTCGCGCACGGCGCCGAGTTTCTGGACCACATCGATCGGCTCGCCGAAGGCCGCTGGGCGCAGCTGCCGCAGCCGCAGCACATGCTCGGCTGCGTGGTCGCCGGCGACGCCGTCCGGCGCCGCGTGCACGAGCAGCTGGAAATCTGGGACCTGACGCCCTCCTGGGTGGTCTCGTCGGCGCAGGAGGCGGGGCTCGTGAACGGCTACGACCATCCGTCGCGCCTGGGTCCGGACCGCTGGGTCGCGATGATCGGTGCGCGCCACCATGTGCTGGCCCGGGGGCCGGCGCGGCCGCTGGTGGTCGCAATGGTCGGAACGGCGGTCACGGTCGAGTGCGTGGACGCACAGGGCCGCTTCATGGGCGGGCTCATCCTGCCGGGCCACGGAATCATGCTGCGCGCGCTGGAGTCGGGAACGGCGGGCCTGCACGTTCCCACGGGCGAGGTGCGCCGCTTTCCCACGAATACCAGCGATGCATTGACCAGCGGTGGCACCTACGCAATCGCCGGGGCCGTGGAGCGCATGGTGCAGCACGTCAGCCTGCACTGCGGCGCCGAGCCGGCCTGCCTCATGACCGGCGGCGCGGGCTGGAAGATGGCGCCGAGCATGACCCGGCCGTTTGAACTGGTGGACAACCTGATCTTCGACGGCCTGCTGGAGATCGCCGCGCACCGCCTGGGCCCGCCGCAGCAGGCCAGGCCCTGACCCCCCCCTACTCCGCGTCTTGCGCGCGCTGCACCAGGGGCCTCTTGGCGGTGACGCGCTTGGTGCCGACGCGTTTGGTGGCGGTCTTTTCCAGGGCGTCCACGCGCGCGCTCAGGGCCTGCAGGTCGTGCGCCGAAGGAACGTCCAGACTGGACAGGACCTTGGCCACGCGCGCTTCAAAGATGTTCTCCAGCTTGTCCCACTGGTTGTGCGCCATGCTGCTCATGCGGCCCGTGGCCGCGGAGATTTTTTCTTCGGCCGCGGCCTGGGTCTTGCGCTGGATGCTCAGGCCTTCCTTGACCAGGGTGTCGAACACCTTGCCGCCTTCCTCCTGCGCCTTCGAGAAGGCGCCCAGACCGGCGAGCCAGATATGTTGGGCGGAGTCTTTGACGGTATCCGACAGCAGGGCCTTGCCCTTCTTGTCGGTGCCGGGTTTCTGCGGGTTTTTGACCATGGGGCCTCCGTTTGGACAGGTGTTCGAGTTTGCGGTTTGCCAGGGTGGGCCGCATGGCCGCACTGTACGCCGCAGTGCGCCCGAGGTACAGGCCCCTGCGCCCGAAAAATGCAGAGCCGGCCGCGCCGCCCTGCGCGCTGCCCCATTGCGCAGACATGGCGGGGCGGGCGGGGTGGAATAATGGCGCGCTTCGCCCAGGCACTTCACACGGCTCTCCCTATGATTCTGGTTACCGGCGGCGCGGGTTTCATCGGCGCCAACTTCGTTCTCGACTGGCTTGCCGCGTCCAGCGAACCCGTCGTCAACCTCGACAAACTCAGCTACGCGGGGAATCTGCACAACCTGGACAGCGTTCGGGGGACGCGCGCCATGTCTTCGTGCAGGGCGACATCTGCGATGCAGCGCTGCTCGAGCGCCTGTTCGCCGGGCATCAGCCCCGGGCCGTGGTCCACTTCGCTGCGGAGTCGCACGTGGACCGGTCCATCCACGGCCCGCAAGACTTCATCCAGACGAACATCGTCGGCAGCTTCCGGCTGCTCGAGGCCGCGCGCGGCTACTGGAGCCGGCTGCCTGCGGATGCGCGCGCGGCGTTCCGCTTCCTGCAGGTCTCCACCGACGAGGTGTACGGCACGCTGGCGCCCGCGGAGCCGGCGTTCAGCGAGACCCGCGGCTTCGAACCCAACAGCCCGTACAGCGCCAGCAAGGCGGCCAGCGACCACCTCGTGCGCGCCTGGCAGCACACCTATGGCCTGCCGGTGCTCACCACGCATTGCAGCAACAACTACGGGCCCTACCACTTTCCGGAAAAGCTCATCCCTTTGACGATCGTCAACGCGCTCGCCGACAAGCCCTTGCCGGTGTACGGCGATGGCCTGCAGGTGCGCGACTGGCTCTACGTCCGGGACCATTGCAGCGCCGTCCGGCGCGTGCTGGACGCGGGCCAACCCGGCCAGACCTACAACGTGGGCGGCGGCAACGAGAAGCCGAACATCGAGATCGTGCACACGGTGTGCGCGCTGCTCGACGAACTGCGCCCGCGCGCCGACGGCCAGGGCTACGCGTGCCAGATCACGCACGTGCGCGACCGCCCCGGCCACGACAGACGCTACGCCGTGGACGCGCGCAAGATCGAGCGCGAGCTGGGCTGGAGGCCCGCGGAAACCTTCGCCAGCGGAATCCGCAAGACCGTGCAGTGGTACCTGGAGCACGCCGACTGGGTCGCCAACGTGCAGACCGGCGCGTACCGCGACTGGGTGCAGACCCAGTACCAATCCGCCGAATCTGCCGAATCTGCCCCATCCGCGCGGCAAGCCGCGGACGCCGGCGCATGAACATCCTGCTCTTTGGCAAGGGGGGGCAGATCGGCTGGGAACTGCAGCGCAGCCTGTCGGTGCTCGGCCAGGTCACGGCGCTGGACCGGGGCAGCACCGGGCATTGCGGCGACTTCGCCGACCCGGCGGGCGTGGCCGCCGCGGTGCGCGCGCTGCGCCCGGACGTGATCGTGAACGCGGCGGCGTACACCGCGGTCGATCGGGCGGAGAGCGAGCCCGGGCTCGCGCACACGGTCAACGCCACCACGCCCGGCGCCATTGCGCAAGAGGCTGCGCGGCTGGACGCCTGGCTCGTGCACTACAGCAGCGACTATGTGTTTGACGGCAGCGGCACCCGGCCCTGGGTCGAGACCGACGCCCCGGCGCCCCTGAGCGTCTACGGGCGCAGCAAGCTGGAAGGCGAGCAGCTGATTGCGCAGTCCGGCGCCCGGCACCTGATCCTGCGCACGAGCTGGGTCTACGCCGCGCGCGGCGGCAACTTCGCCAGGACCATGCTGCGGCTGGCACGCGAGCGCGAGCGCCTGGAGGTCGTCGACGACCAGTGGGGCGCCCCGACCGGCGCCGACCTGCTCGCCGACGTCACCGCGCACGCGCTGCGCCAGCTTCTGCAGCGCCCGCAGGATGCGGGCCTGTACCACTGCGCCGCGGCCGGCGAGACCAGCTGGAACGGGTACGCGAAATACGTGCTGGAGCAGGCCCGGCTGGCGCAGCCGGCGCTGGAAATCCGCGCCACCGAGGTCGCTGCGGTGCCCAGCCATGCGTTCCCGACGCCGGCCGCGCGGCCGCACAACTCGCGCCTGAACACGCACGCGCTGCAAACCCGCTTCGGCCTGAGCCTGCCACCCTGGCAGCAGGGCGTGGCGCGCATGCTCGCGGAAATCCTCTGAACGCCACCGGAGCCGGACCATGAAGCAACGCAAGGGCATCATCCTCGCCGGAGGCTCCGGCACCCGGCTGCACCCGGCGACCCTGGCCGTGAGCAAGCAGCTGCTGCCGGTGTACGACAAGCCCATGATCTACTACCCGCTGAGCACCCTGATGCTCGCCGGCGTCCGCGAAATACTCGTCATCAGCACGCCGCAGGACACGCCGCGCTTCGCGCAGCTGCTCGGCGACGGCAGCCGCTGGGGTCTGAACCTGCACTACGCGGTGCAGCCCAGCCCGGACGGCCTGGCGCAGGCGTTCCTGATTGGCGCGGCGTTTCTCGCCGGCGCTCCCAGCGCGCTGGTCCTGGGCGACAACATTTTCTACGGCCACGACTTTCATGAACTGCTCGGCAACGCGCACGCGCGCAGCGAGGGCGCGAGCGTATTCGCCTACCACGTGCAGGACCCGCAGCGCTACGGGGTCGCGCAGTTCGATGCGCGCGGCAAGGTGCTGGCGCTCGAAGAAAAGCCCGCAGCGCCGCAAAGCAATTACGCCGTCACCGGCCTGTACTTCTACGACGACCAGGTGGTCGGGCTGGCCAGGGGGCTCAGGCCATCGCCGCGCGGGGAGCTCGAAATCACCGACCTGAACCGGCTGTACCTGGAGCAGGAGCGGCTGCACGTCGAGATCATGGGGCGCGGTTACGCCTGGCTCGACACCGGAACGCACGACAGCCTGCTGGAAGCCAGCCAGTTCATCGCCACGCTCGAGCGCCGCCAGGGGCTGAAGATCGCCTGCCCGGAAGAAATTGCCTGGCGCAGCCGCTGGATCGACAGCGCGCAGCTCGAGCGCCTGGCGCAGCCGCTGGCGAAGAACGGCTACGGCCAATACCTGCTGCGCCTGCTGGGCGACAAGGTCCATTGAGGCCCCGGCCCCGATCCGCCATGCGCAGCATCCGGCAATCCATCCCCGACGTCGTGCTGATCGAACCCGAGGTGTTCGGCGACAGCCGCGGCTTCTTCTACGAAAGCTTCAACCAGCGCGCCTTCCACGCGGCCACGGGAAGCGACTGCGTGTTCGTGCAGGACAACCACAGCCGCAGCAGCCAGGGCGTTCTGCGCGGCCTGCACTACCAGCTGCCGCCCCGGGCGCAGGGCAAGCTGGTGCGGGTGGTGCAGGGCGCCGTGTTCGACGTGGCGGCAGACATCCGCCGGGACTCGCCGACCTTCGGCGCATGGGTGGGCGCGCTGCTCACGCAGGAGAACCACCGGCAGCTCTGGATTCCGCCGGGTCTGGCGCATGGCTTCCTGGTGCTCTCCGGGTCGGCCGACTTCGTCTACAAGACCACCGACTACTACAGCCCGGAGCACGAGCGCTGCATCCGCTGGGACGATCCCCGGCTGGCCATCGCCTGGCCCGCGCTGGAGGGGGAGATCCGGCTTTCGGCGAAGGACCGGGCCGGGTGCTGGCTCGCCGAGGCCGTGCTCTGATGCGCCGCCAGATGCCCGCAGGCTGCATGTCAGAATACCCCGCGCGGTGTGGCAGGCCCCTGCCGGCAAGAGCGCCGGCAAGAGCCGCGGGCGGCGGAAATGGCTGCGGCGGCCCGCAGGCCGACCGCCCGGGCCGCTGCCTGCCGTGGTTCAAATGATTCAAATCGTCCGCTCATGCAAGCAAAGGCGCAGGCAATGAACTCCCCATTGGAAATGCTGGACAGGCAGGGCCCTGCCAGCGCCGCGCCCCGGCTCGGGGAAATGCTCCTGGCCGAGCAGAAGCTCTCGCGCAACGACCTGGAGCGTGCGCTCGAGGTCCAGCGCTCCGTGGGTGGGCGCCTGGGCCGCCTGCTGATCAGCCTGGGGCTGGTCTCCGAAGGCGACGTCTATTCCGCGCTCGCGCGCCAGGCCGGGCTGCCGCTGGTGCGCAGCGACGCCTTTCCCAAGGACCCGCCGCAAACCACCCGCTTGAACACCAGCTTTCTGTTGGCGAACAACCTGCTGCCGCTCGGCGACGCGGACGGCGCGCAGGCCATCCCGGCCTTTGCCTCGGTGGAGCCGGGCAACGCCCAGCTGCGCGAGGCCCTGCGCCTGGTGTTCGGCGAGGTTCCGCAGCTCTTCTTCGGGCTGGAGTCCGAAATATCCGGCCAGCTCAACGAGTGGTACCTGCGCGACGCCGCGCCGCCCGAGGACGGCGGCGGCGACCGCCTCGAGGCCTCGGAGTTCATCGAGCATCTGCGCGACATGGCCTCCGAGGCGCCGATCATCCAGCGCGTGAGCCAGATCCTGGCGCAGGCGGTGGCGGCGCAGGCCTCGGACATCCACATCGAGACCTACGAGGAAAAGTCGGTGGTGCGCATTCGCGTCGATGGCGAGCTGCTGCCCATCGACGAGATCGACAACCAGGACGCGCCGGCCGTCGTCTCGCGCATCAAAATCCTCTCCCGGCTGGACATCGCGGAACGCCGCATGCCCCAGGACGGGCGCACCAAGCTGCGCGTGCACGGCAAGGAAATGGACGCGCGCGTGTCCACCATCCCCACCATGTTCGGCGAGTCGGTGGTCATGCGGCTGCTGGAAAAAAACCTCGACCTGCTCACGCTCGACCGCCTGCATTTCACCCCGCCCACGCTCCTGGCCATGCGCCGGCTGCTCGGCGTTCCGCACGGCGTCTTTCTGGTGACCGGCCCCACGGGTTCGGGAAAATCCACCACCCTGTACGCCGCGCTCCAGGAGCTCGACGGCGCGAACCTGAAGATGCTCACGGTGGAAGACCCGGTCGAGTACCGGCTGCAATGGCTCAACCAGGTGCAGGTCCAGCCGCAGATCGGATTGACCTTTGCCAAGGTGCTGCGCTCCTTTCTGCGCCAGGACCCGGACGTCATCATGATCGGCGAAATGCGCGACGGCGAGACCGCCGAAATTGCCGTGCAGGCCGCGCTCACGGGCCATCTGGTGCTCTCCACGCTGCACACCAACAGCGCCCTGGGAGCCATCGTGCGGCTCATCAACATGGGCGTGGAGCCGTACCTGATCACGGCCTGCCTCATCGGCGTGCTCGCGCAGCGGCTGGTGCGCAGACTCTGCGCGCAGTGCCGGGCGCCGCTCCCGCCGGATCAGGCGCAGGCCGCGGCCGCGTCGCTCGGCGTGCCCGCGCCCGCGGGGCAGACGCTGTACCACCCGGTGGGCTGCTCCGCCTGCCGCGAAACGGGCTACCGGGGGCGGGTGGCGATCCACGAACTGCTCGTGCTCACCGACGAGGTGAAGCAAACGGTGCTCCAGAAGGGCGCCATGCTCGGCAGCGCGCAGGGCGCATACGCCGGGGGAAACCTGTTGCAAGACGGCGCGAACAAGGTCTTTCAGGGCTTGACGAGCGCAGAGGAAGTCCTGCGCGTGGCGCGGCAAAATGATTGACTTCCAATACGCCGGGCTCACTGCCGACGGCAAGCCCTGCCAGGGGAGCGTGCGCGCGCCGGACGCGCAGACCGCCAGGCTGCGGCTCATCGGCCAGGGCGTGACGCCGGTGCACATCAGCGCCGCGGCGGGCGAGCCCTCCAGCGCCGCGCCGCAGCGCCGCAGCGCCCGGCTCAAGCGCGCCGAGGTCCTGCTCTTCAGCCGCGAAATGGCGCACCTCAAGCGCGCCAACATGCCGCTCGACAAGGCGCTGGCGATGCTCCGGGAAACGGCCGATACGCAGCGGCTGCGGGCCTTCCTCGCCAAGGTGGAGGAAGGCGTGCGCGGCGGCAAGTCGCTGTACCAGTCGCTGCTGCCTTTCGAGCGCGACCTGGGGCGCCAGTACCTGGTGCTGATCCGCGCCGCAGAAGCCTCCGGCGCGCTGCCTGCGGTGCTCAAGGAGCTCACGGAGCAGTTGGAGGCGCAGGACAAGCTGCGCAATTACATCATCTCGACCCTGACCTACCCGCTCATCCTGCTGATCGTGGCCGTGCTCTCGGTGCTGCTGCTGCTCGCCTTCGTCGTTCCCCAGTTCCGCGAGATCTTCGACTCCATGGGCGACGCCCTGCCGTATTCGACCCGGCTGGTGGTTGACCTGAGCGACCTGGTGCGCGCGCACTGGATGGCGCTGCTGCTCGGCCTGGCGACGCTCCTGCTGCTCGGCTCGCGCTGGGCGGCCACCCCGCCGGGGCGCCTGCGGCTCGATCAGCTGCTGCTCGGCCTGCCGCTGTTCGGCCGGGTCATGCGCAATCTGCAGTTCGCCACCTATTTCCGCACCCTGGGCATTCTTTTGCAGCGCGGGGTGCCGCTGGTCGATGCCCTGCGCATCGCCCTGGACACGTTGACGAACGCCGTGCTGCGCAAGGACATGGCGCCGCTGGTGGATACTGTGAAAGCCGGCAAGCGGCTCTCCAGCGGCATCACCTCGCCCCATCTCGGAAAGTCGAGCACCCCGCAGCTGATTCGCGTCGCCGAAGAAACCGGGCAGCTCGACAGCACCTTGCTCGGGCTCGCGGACCGCTACGAGGACGAGGGGCGGCGCAGCATGGCGCGGGTTCTGGCGGCCATGGAGCCGCTCATCATCATCGTGCTCGGGGCGCTGGTGGCGTTCATCATCATCGCCATCCTCGGCGGTGTCCTGTCGATCAACGACACGCTTTGAACTTGCCGGCAATCGCGTTCCTCGCTCTGCGGAACTGTCTTGCGTTTATCATCACAGCCATCCTGACCGGTGCCCCATGAACTCCGGCCACGCGCGCCATCCTGCCGATCAAGAGCAGGATTTGCGCGCAATCCATTTGAAAAAAATCTTCCATGAATACAACAAGAACCCACCCCGACGCAGGCCTGCGCGCGCGCCGCTTTCGGGGTTTTACGCTGATCGAGCTGCTGGTCGTGCTGGTGATCCTGACGCTGCTCGCGGGGCTGGTGGGCCCCAAGGTGCTCGATCAGCTGGGCGGCGCCAAGTCGAAGACGGCGCGCGTACAGATTGCCGAAATCGAACAGGGCGTGGACCTGTTCAAGCTCGACGTCGGGCGCTACCCCAGCGACGCCGAGGGCCTGCGCGCCCTGGTCGATCGGCCCGCGACGGCTGCGGGCTGGAACGGCCCCTACCTGCGCAAGGGCCTGCCCGCCGACCCCTGGGGCGCCGCGTACCTCTACAAGAGCGCCGGACGCAACGGCGGGCCGGACATCTTCTCGCTGGGAGCCGACGGCAAGCCCGGCGGCGAGGGCGAGAACGCCGACATCTACAACTGAGTGCCGGTACACGTCCGGGGTGTTTTGCTGCGCATGAACCGCCCTCCCCGCGCCGTGGACCGCAGACGGGTTCTTCACCATGGCTTTACGCTGCTGGAACTGCTGGTCGTGCTGGTGGTCGCTGCCATCACGGTGTCGGTCGTCGGCGTCGTGGGCCAGGGCATGCTGGAGCGCTCGCGCTACCACCAGACGCTGCGCGACGTCGTCAGCCAGCTCAAACAGGCGCAGGAGCTCAGCGTGCGCGACGGGCGCCCGATCGCCGTCGGCTACCAGCCGCAAACGCGCCAGCTCGTCGTCGATGGGCGCGCGTGCCTGGATATTCCCGAGGCTTTGCAAGTCCGCTGGGAAGCGGCCGAACGCAGCCCCGGCGTCACACCCGCAAGCGGCGCGACGCTCTTCGTCTTCCACGCCGAGGGGGCGCCCAGGGCGGTCTCCTGGCCGTTTCACGGGGCGCGCAGGGAATGGCTTTTCGCGTCAACTGGCTGCTTGGCACCGTCGAGCAGACGGCCCTGGACCCGCCATGAAGGGCCGGCGCGCCCGTCTGCGGCATGGCGGACCTTGCTCCGGCGGCCGCAGGGCCGGGCGGTGGCGTGGCCTGGGCCTGCTGGAGGCGCTCGTCGCCATGGCGATCGCGTCCCTGGCGCTCGCCAGCCTCTACCGGACGGTGGGCCAAAGCTCCCGCAGCGCGGCCGCGCTTCAGGACCGGGTGGAGGCCGCGCTGGTGGCCCGGTCGGCGCTCGCCGGCAGCACCTTTGCCGAAGACGTGCTGCGCCAATCAAGCGGCGTGGCCGGGGTCTGGCACTGGAGCATTCAGGTGCTTCCCGATCAGCTGCGATGGCTGCAAGAGGACGGCCGCCCTGCGGACGAGGCGCCCCTGCGCGCGGCGCAGGTCACGGTCACGGTCACGCGCGGGCCGGGCGGGCCGACGGTCATCACCTGGACCACCTGGAAGCCCTACCGGCCCGCATGATGCAGCGCACCCCCATGCAGCGCGGCGCCGGCGGCTTCACCCTGCTGGAACTGCTCATTGCGCTGGCCGTCACGGCCGCCGTCGTGGCGCTGATGTTTGCCGGCATCGGGATGGTCGGCCGATCGCAGGAGCGCAGCCAGCGCCTGCTCGATCGCTCCGAGCGCATGCTGCTGGTCGGCCAGTGGCTGGGGCGCAAATTCGACGCGCTGCGCACGCTCAGCCGCTACGACGGGGGCACGCTGGTGAGCTTTTTCAACGGCAACGCGGCGGGCGCCGTCTGGGTCGCGCCGCTGCCCGAGCGCGGCGCCGCGGGCGGGCTGCACGTGCTGCGCATGACCCCGTTGCGCCATGCAGACGGCCGCATCGATCTGTCCGTCGAGGCCCTTCCCTACGATGGCGCGCTGATGGCGCTGGACTGGGGGCCCGCGCTGCGCGCGACGCTGCTGACCGACCTGCGCGGCCTGCAGTGGTACTACCAGGACGGCCGCACGGCGCAGTGGACGCAGCAGTGGAAGGCCGCCGGTTTTCCCGCGCGCGTGCGCGTCGAGATCGCCGACGAAACCGGCAGCTGGCCCCCCTGGTATTCCCCTTGGCGGGGGCCAGATGACGACCCGGCGCATGCCCGCCGGCCAGGGCGCGGCCCTGATTCTGGTGCTCTGGCTCGTGGCCGCGCTGGCGCTGGTGGTGCTCGCCGGCGCCCAGGGGGTGCGCCAGCAAACCCGGCGCACGGCGCTCGATCTGGAGCGCCTGCGCGCCGACTCGGTGCTCGACGCCGCGCTGCAGCTGAGCGCCCAGTGGCTGCTGGCGCACCCGGACAGCCCCTACCGCGTCCAGCGCCTGCCCCTGGGGCCGAACGACGTGTGGGTGGAAATCACGCCCTCGGGCGGCCTGGTCGACGTGAACGTCGCCAGCGAGGCCCTGCTCCAGGCCCTGTTCCAACGCGCGGGCGGACTGGCGCCGGACGCGGCGGCGATGCTCGCCGCGCGCGTGCGCGACTTCATCGACCCCGACGACACACCGAACGGAATCGGGGGCGCGGAAGCCGCGCAGTACCGTGCCGCCGGCTGGCCCGTGATGCCGCGCAACGCCGCGATGGACGACGTCTCCGAACTGCGCTCGGTTCTCGGGGTGACCCCCGCGCTGTACGCCACGATCGCGCCCCACTTGGGGCTCAACGGGCAGCAGCACATCGAGGTCGATTCCGCGCCCCCCGGGCTCATCGACGTCCTGACGGGCCAGCCGGGTCTTGGCGCGCGCCTGCGCGCCGCGCCGCGGGAAATGCGCGCGGGAATGCTGCTCACGGGGAGCGCGGCCGATTTCTTCACGTCCGTGCGCGCGCCCGGGGAGCAGACGATGCGTGTGCGCGCCTTCGTGCAGTCGGTGGATGCGCGCTGGTGGCAGCGCGAGGTCTGGATCGATCTGGGCACGCGCGAGCACACGCTGACTCCGTGGACCACGCTCACGGTCGAGCCGACGCGGCACTTTGACAAACCGGAACAGGGAATCTCGCCATGACGACAGCCTGGGGACAGCTGACACTTCGCGCGCAGGCCGCGCTCGACCGACTTGCCTGGGGCCTGGGCGATTTGCGCCGGGTGCTGGTCGAGCGCGGCGCCTGGCCGGCGCGCAGGCACAGCGCCGTGGCGGCCGACGGGGGGCTCTGGTGCGTCACCGGCAGCCAGCTGCGCAAGCGGGGCGACAAGCGCCGGGCGGACTGCCTGCTGATTCCCGAGTCGGACTGCCTGTGGGGCAGTCTGCAACTTCCCGCCCTGCCCCGGCGCGCGCTCGATGGGGCCGTCGAAGAGGCCCTGTGGCGCGTCTCGCCCCTGCCGCCGGAGCAGATCGTCGCCGCCTGGCGCGCCGAGCTGCAAGCGCCAGGCGAATGGGCCGTGCACTGGGGGCTGTGCCGGCGCAGCGCGCAGGACCAATGGCTGGCCCACAGCGGACTCCCCGCGGACACACCGGTCTACCTGGTGCACCAGGACCAGGCCCTGCCGGTGCGCGGCCCGGCGTGGCGCAGGCAGGCGCAGCGCCAGCGCCGGGTGGACTGCGCGGCCCTCGGCCTGGCGCTGCTCCTGCTGCTGGCGCTGGCGCTGCCCGCGTTCATGCCCCTGATCCTCAAGCACCAGGCCGTGGTGCGCGCCAAGCGGCATGTCGGCGCGCTGGAGCAGCGGACCGCCGCGCTGCGCCAGGAACTCGACGAACTGCGTCGCCAGGCCGCCCTGGCGCAGGAACTGCGCAAGAACCTGGGCACCGACCTGCCGCTGGCCAGCGTGATCGACGCGCTCAGCGAGGCCATTCCGGCAGACGCCTGGCTGGACCGCGTCGAAATCAGCGGCAACGCAATCCGCATCGTCGGCCTGACGGGCGATGCGGGCGCGCTCATCGCGCAGCTCGGGCGCCAGAGCGCATTCAGCGACGTGCACGCCACGGCGGCCACCGTGCGCGACGCGACGGTGAACAAGGAGCGTTTCATTTTCGAGCTGCGCTGGCGCGGCGCAGGGGCCGCGCCATGAGCCGCAACCTCTGGCGCCGCCGCGCCGGCGGCGTGCTGCTGCTGCTGGGCCTGACGGCCCTGGTCTGCGCCGCGCTGGCCTACCGCGCGCTCTGGCTGCGCTACGACAGCACGCTGCAACAG